>NZ_JBEPKM010000017.1:0-145689 GCF_040544715.1 Methylobacterium sp. 1030
ATCGCCGCCGTCAGAGACGTCTTGCCGTGATCGACGTGGCCGATCGTGCCAATGTTGCAGTGCGGCTTGGTGCGGGAGAACTTTTCCTTGCCCATGATTCCCATTCCTGCGGCGGGGACCACGCAAGGGCCCCGAATCCTGGTCCGCCGCCCCGAAGTTCCGACAGGGGCGAAAAACGCGGTCCGCTTAGAGGGTCGGCCGCCAGGGATCAAGCTCCGCGACGCGCGGGGGCCCGCCGACCGACCGCGCTGTCAAGCTGCGGATGCGAGTCTTGAACGGAGAAAGATCAATCACAGGCAGTATCCGCGCCGCTTTCGCGCCACAGTGTGGCTTCGCGGGCATAGCGGGATCCGTGCGGCCGAGCTTAAGTGGCGACAACAACGCGTCACCTCGGACCCCCGCCATGATGAAGAAGCTCCTCCTCGCCACCGCCGCGACGGCCCTGGTCACGACGGCCGCCTCCGCCGCCGACCTGCCGCGTCGCGCCGCGCCGCCGCCGGTCTTCACGCCGGTGCCGGTCTTCACCTGGACGGGCTTCTACGCCGGTCTCGAGTCCGCCTACACCTTCACCGACCGCGAGCGCATCACGACCGTCGGCGTCCAGCCCGGCAACGCCACCAACGTCGCCCTCGGCCGTCGCCCGTTCGCGACCTCGACCTCGCAGGACGGCTTCGCCAACATCGGCGGCACCGCCGGCTACAACTACCAGTTCACGCCGGGCGCCGGCATCGTCGTCGGTATCGCCAACAGCATCGACTGGACGGACATCACCAAGAACCGGGTCGTGCTCGGCACCGGCAACGTCGCCGGCGGCCCGCCGAACATCAGCCAGTTCCGCCAGAGCCTCGACTGGCTCGGCACCCTCACCGGCCGCGTCGGCTACGCCTTCGACCGCGTCCTGGTCTACGGGATGGGCGGCCTCGCCTACGGCAACGTATTCCACGACGCCAACTTCTACACCCCGGGTGGCCGCCTCCAGTTCGCCGGCCGCTACGACGACTTCAAGACCGGCTTCGCCTACGGCGGCGGCATCGAGTTCGCCCTGCCGACCGACAGCTTCCTGAACACCTTCGCGCTCGGCCGCTACATCGGCATCAAGTACGACGCCATCACGGTGAAGGCCGAGTACCTGCACTACGACCTCGGCAGCCAGAACGTTCTCGTCGGCGCGGTCCCGGGCGTGGGCAACGGCGCGTACATCTCGCGCTTCCGCACCGAGGGCAGCATCGTCCGCGCCGGCTTCAACTACAAGTTCGGCGGCATCTGAGTCGGACGACGCCGGGGTCTCCCCGGCGGATCACAGCGAGGGCGGGTGCCGGCATCGGCGCCCGCCCTTTTTTCGTGGCGCACGCGCGCCGCGCGGCCGGCGCGCGAGCCCCGGATCGCGCCCCACGATCTGCGACCGGGATCGCGGCCCGAGCCGCCGAGAGCCGCTCCGCGTCAGCAGGCGCGCAGGTGCGCCACCAGCCGTCCGGCCGCAGCCTCCGCAGAGCCGGTATTGAGGATCGTCAGGTCCGCGGTGACGCCGCCCTCCCGGGCGAGACGCGCGGCCAAGTCGCCGTCCTGCGCCCGGCCGCGGGCGGCGATGCGCCGCGCCAGGATCTCGGCCGGCGCCGTGATCTCGACGACGCTCACCCGCGAGAGGCCCGAACGCGCCCGCGCGACGACGCGGCGCGAGACGTTGCAGACCACCACGTGGCCGTCGGCGACGCGCCGGCCGACCGTCTCCGGGAGCGCGTAGCCGAGGCCGTGGGCGCGCCAGCTCAGGGTGAAGCGCTCGGCCGCGCAGCCCTCGGTGAAGGCCGCCTCGTCGATCTCGTCGTTGTCCTCGTCGGCCGAGGGCGGGCGGGTGACGAGGCGGCGCGGGAAGACGTAGCGCGGGTCGTCGGCGAGCGCCGCCCGGGCGAGCCGGATCAACGTGTCCTTGCCAGCCCCGCTCGGGCCGACCACCAGGACGAGGCAGCCCGCCATCAGGCGACCCGCCGGCCGGCGCGCCAGACCTCGCGGACGACCGGCACGCCCTCGGCCCGCTGCACGCGCACGAGATCGGCCCGCAGCCCGGGCGCCAGGGCGCCGCGATCGGTCAGGCCGGTGGCGCGGGCGGGGTTCGACGTGACGGTGGCGAGCGCCGCGGGCAGCGTGATCCCGGGCGCCTGCTCGGGCAGCAGGAAGGCCGCCATCAGCAGGCTCGCCGGCACGTAGTCCGACGACAGGATGTCGAGGTGCCCGGCCTCGGCCAGCGCCAGGGCCGCGACGTTGCCGGAATGCGAGCCGCCGCGAATCAGGTTCGGCGCGCCCATCATCACGGTGATGCCCTGCCGGTGCGCGGCTTCGGCCGCCTCCAGGGTGGTGGGGAACTCGGCTAGCCGCACGCCCTCGCCGACCGCGAGGTCGACGTCGGCCAGGGTGGTGTCGTCGTGGCTCGCCAGCGGGATGCCCATCTCGCGGGCGAACTGGACGAGGGCCGGCCGGTTCTTCGCGTTGAGCGCGCGCCCGTCGCGGACCTTGCGCTCGGTGTTGGCGCGGATCTCGTCCATCGGCCGTCCGCCGCGGGTGGCGTAGGTGTAGTACTTCTCCATGTCGCGGAACTGCCGCTGGCCGGGCGTGTGGTCCATCAGCGAGATCAGCCCCACCGGGTAGCGGGCCGTGAAGGTCGCCACCGTGTCGAGCACGTCCAGGGAGGGCAACTCGCAGCGCAGGTGCGTGAAGTGCTCGGCCCGGAACAGGTCGGCGGCGCGCGCGGTGGCGATGGCGCCGGCGAGCTGCTCCAGCTCGGAGCCGAGGCCGCTGCCGTCCGGATCGCTGCCGGCACGGAGCGAATCGAACACCGTGGTGATGCCCGAGGCGGTGATCTGCGCGTCGTAGGCCAGGACGGCGCCGAGGGGATGCCAGCGCACCTTCGGGCGCGGCGCGAAATGGCTCTCCAGGTGGTCGGTGTGCAGCTCGATCAGGCCGGGGATCAGGTGGTCGCCGCCGAGATCGAGGCCGCGCGCGGGCGGGCGCCCCTCGCCAATCTCGGCGATCGCTCCGTCCGAGACCGCGAGCCAGCCGCGCTGCACCCGGTCCGGCAGGACCAGGGTCGCGTTCTCGAGGATGAAGTCGTCCATCGTGAGGATCCTCAGGCTGCCCGGGCTTGCGGCGCGAAGCGGGTGACATCGACCACCCGGGTCGCCACAGCGTCGCGCATCTCGCTGTCGTGGAAGATGCCGAGCACGCCGGCCCCGGCCCTGAGCTTCTCGCGGACGAGCTCGGCCACCACGGCGCGGTTCTCCGCGTCCAGGGAGGCGGTCGGCTCGTCGAGGAGCAGGAGCGGCCGGTCGGCGATCAGGCCCCGAGCGATGTTGACCCGCTGCTGCTCGCCGCCCGAGAAGGTCGCGGGCGGCAGGCCCCAGAGCCGCTCCGGCAAGTTGAGCCGGGCCAGCAGGGTCTCGGCCCGCGCGCGTGCCGCCGCTTCGGACAATCCGCCCTCGCGGCCGGCGGCCTCGACGACGTCGAGGGCTGGGACCCGCGGGATCACCCGGAGGAACTGCGACACGTAGGCGATCACCCGCGCCCGCAGCGCCAGGACCGCCCGCGGATCGGCCCGGACGACGTCCACGACCGTCGCGCCGTCGCGGACCAGGATCGCGCCGCCGTCGCAGCGGTAGTTGCCGTAGGCCATCTTCAGCAGCGAGGATTTCCCCGCTCCGGACGGGCCGCCGAGCACCACGCACTCGCCGGGCTCCACGGACAGGCTGACATCGCCCACCACCGGCAGCACGACGCCGCCGCGCAGGTGCAGAGTGAAGCTCTTGGCGACGGTCTCGAAGGTCAGGAGCGCGGTCATGCGGCGAGCACCGAGGCGACGAGGAGCTGGGTGTAGGCGTGCTCGGGATCGTCGAGCACGCGGTCGGTGAGGCCGGTCTCGATCACCCGGCCGGCGCGCATGACCATGATCCGGTGCGAGAGGAGCCGCGCCACCGCGAGGTCGTGGGTGACGATGATCACCGCGAGCCCCAGCTCGGCCGAGAGCCGGCGGATCAGGTCGAGGAGCCGGGCCTGGACCGAGACGTCGAGGCCGGAGGTCGGCTCGTCCATCAGCACCAGGCGGGGGCCGGTGACGAGGTTCCGGGCGATCTGCAGGCGCTGGCGCATGCCGCCGGAGAAGCGCGTCGGCGGGTCGTCGATCCGGTCGGCGGCGATCTCGACGCGGCCGAGCCAGTCGAGGGCCTGGGCGCGGATCCGCCCGTAATGGCGGTCGCCGAGCCCCATCAGCCGCTCGCCGACATTGCCGCCGGCCGAGACCGCCATGTGCAGGCCCTGGGCCGCGTCCTGGCGAACGAAGCCCCACTCGGTGCGCATCAGCGCCCGGCGCCCGGCCTCGCTCAAGGTGGCGAGGTCGCGCAGCGCGCCGTCGCGCATCCGATAGGCGACCGTCCCGGAATCGGGCGCCAGCTCGGTGGCGATGAGGGAGAGGAGCGTCGACTTGCCGGAACCGGATTCGCCCACGATCGCCAGCACCTCGCCGGGGACGAGGTCGAACGACACGTCGGCGCAGGCGAGCCGGGCGCCGTAGCGCTTGGTCAGGCCGCGGACCTGAAGCAGGGATTCGCTCATCGGGTCGCCTCCGCGGCGTCGGGCAGGAAAGGGGGATCGAGACGGAAGCTGTAGCCGTAGCGCTCGAAGCCGAGGCTCTCGTAGAAGGCGTGGGCCGGCTTGGCGTCGACGTTCGACGACAGGGCGAGCTTGTAGCAGCCCCGCGCCTCGGCGAGCCGGGCCGCCTCGTGCATCATCGCCCGGCCGTGGCCGCCGCCGCGGTGCTGGGACGCGACCACGACACTCTCGACGAGCGCCGAGGGCGTGCCCCAGTGGGCGATGTTGTCGAGGATGACGAGACAGAAGGTGCCGACGACCGCGCCGTCGCGTTCGGCCACGTAGAGCCCGTAATCGGGATAGGCCGCGAGCCGGTCGAGCAGCGCCCCGGCCTGTGCCAGGGTCGCCACCTGCCCGCCGTTCAGCTCGGCGTAGAGGTCGAGGATCGCGGGCAGGTCGGGCTTTCCGGCCCGGCGGACCGTGAGGTCGGTCATAGCGCGTCTCATGCCGCGTCCCCCGTGCCGACATGGCCGTCCGCGCGGCGCCCCTCGCAATGGTCGGTGTCCGAGCAGACGAACATGCGCCGGCCCGCATCGTCGAGCAGCACCTCGTCGAGATAGACGCCCTCGGCACCGCACAGCGCGCAGGGATGCTCGAACGCCTGGATCCGGAACGGGTGGTCCTCGAAGTCGAGGCTGCGCACCCGCGTGTAGGGCGGCACCGCGTAGATCCGCCGCTCGCGGCCCGCGCCGAAGAGCTGGAGCGCCGGGCAGTCGTCCATCTTGGGGTTGTCGAATTTCGGCGTTGGCGACGGGTCCATCACGTAGCGGCCCGCCACCTCCACCGGGTACGCGTAGGTGGTGGCGATGTGGCCGTGGCGGCTGATATCCTCGTAGAGCTTCACGTGCATGGCGCCGTACTCGGCCAGCGCGTGGAGCTGGCGGGTCTCGGTCTCGCGGGGCTCGAGGAAGCGCAGGGGCTCGGGGATCGGCACCTGGTAGACCAGGGTCTGGCCCTCGGTGAGCGGCGTCTCGGGGATGCGGTGGCGGGTCTGGATCACCGTCGCCTCCGCGGTGCGGGTGGTGGTGGCCACCCCGGAGGTCTTGGCGAAGAACCGGCGGATCGAGACCGCGTTGGTGGTGTCGTCGGCGCCCTGGTCGATGACCTTGAGCACGTCCGTGCGGCCGAGGATCGCGGCCGTCACCTGCACGCCGCCGGTGCCCCAGCCGTAGGGCATCGGCATCTCGCGGGAGGCGAAGGGCACCTGGTAGCCCGGCACCGCGATGGCCTTGAGGATGGCCCGGCGGATCATCCGCTTCGTGCCCTCGTCGAGATAGGCGAAGTTGTAGCCCGGTTCGCTCTCCGGGCGGTGCGCGATCGCGGCGCTCATTCGGCGGCCTCCTGCATCTCGACGGTGTCGGACCCGCGCTCGAACTCGGTACGTAGCCGGCGAACCAGTTCCAGCTCGGCCTGGAAGTCGACGTAGTGGGGCAGCTTCAGGTGCTCGACGAAGCCGGTCGCCTGGAGACTGTCGCAGTGGGCCAGCACGAATTCCTGGTCCTGGGCCGGGCTCGCCACCGGCTCGCCCAGCTCCTCAGCGCGGAGCGCCCGGTCGACCAGGGCCATCGCCATGGCCTTGCGCTCGCTCTGCCCGAAGCTCAGCCCGTAGCCGCGGGTGAACTGGGGCGGGGCAGCCCCCGAGCCCTTGAACTGGTTCACCATCTGGCACTCGGTGAGCCGCACCCGGCCGAGCGGCACCGCGAAGCCCAGTTCCTCGGGCACGAACTCGACCGCGACCTCCCCGACTCGGATCTCGCCGACGAACGGGTGGGTGCGGCCGTAGCCGCGCTGCGTCGAGTAGGCGAGTCCGAGCACGAAGCCCTCGTCGCCCCGGGCGAGCGCCTGGAGGCGGAGCGCCCGGTTGGCAGGGTAGTCCACCGGCTCGCGGGTGAGGTCGCCCGCGGGCGCGCCGTCGTCGGGGGGCGAGGGCTCGATCAGGCCGTCCCGGGCCAGCAGGTCGGTGACCCGCGGGCAGGTGCCGGCATCGGCCCGCGGCGCGGCCTCGGCGGCGGGCTCGATCCCGGCTTCGGCGGCGAGCGCGAAGTCGACCAGCCGGTGGGTGTAGTCGAAGGTCGGCCCGAGCACCTGCCCGCCGGGCAGGTCCTTGAAGGTCGCGGAGATCCGGCGCTCAACCGCCATGGCGCCGGTGTCGACCGGCGCGGAGGCGCCGAAGCGCGGCAACGTGGTCCGGTAGGCGCGGACCAGGAACACCGCCTCGACCACGTCGCCGCGCGCCTGCTTGAGCGCCAGCGCCGCGAGGTTCGGATCGTAGAGCGAGCCCTCGGTCATCACCCGGTCGACGAGCAGCGCCATCTGCTCCCGAATCTGCTCGACGGAGAGCTCCGGCACGGCCGGATCGCCCCGGCGCGCCTCGGCGAGGAGACGGTGAGCGTTGTCGATGGCGGCCTCGCCGCCCTTCACGGCCACGTACATGGATCAGGCCTCCGTCACCGTCGTGGAGCGCGGCAGGCCGGCCACGCGGCCGGGCGCCGTCAGGATCAGGTCGACGCCCAGGGGGAAGCCCGCGCGGTTCTCCGCGAGCTGCGCCGCGAAGCCGTCCGGCAGGGGCGCCGGCGCGATCCCGGCGGTGCCCCGGATGCCGGGGCCGGACAGGCACAGTCCCTCCCCCTCCGCGAGCGCGTCGAGGGCGAGCACCAGCGTCGTGGCGGTGTCGGGATAGGCCGGCGTCCCGGCGGCGAACTCCGCCAGCGGCGGGCAGCGCGCCGGTTCGCTGACCAGCGCGAAGGCCGCCGCGGCCGGGTCGCCGGTGAGCGGCGCGCCGGTGTGGAAGCGCAGGTATTCCGCGACCTCCGGCGCCGCGGCGAGGGCCGGATCGAGCCAGACCGGCGTGTCGGCATCGGTGAGCGTCAGCGCGACGGCGGCCAGTTCCGGCGTCAGGGGCGCGGGCGGCGCGAGGCCCGGCGTGAGGGGCCGGACGCGTCCGGGGCGGGCGAGGGCGTCCATCACGGCGCGGAACGTGTCCTGCGCGTCGTGAACCGGGTCGGCGAAGCCGGGGGCGAGCATGCTCAATCCTCTCCGCGGGCGAGGGTCAGGAAATCGACGCGGGTGGCGGCCGTGCGCCGGGCGGCCCGATCCCGGGAGGCCGCGAGCCGCCGGGCGGCGGGCTCCAGGGCGGCCTCGACCCGGGCGCGCCGGACCGGATCCTGCCAGAGGGCGTCGAGGATCGCGGCGAGCCGCGCCTTCGCGCGGTCGCGGCCGAGATGGTAGGCGAAGCCCGCCGGACCGTCCGCGAGGCGGATGGCGGCCCGGGTCACGCTGACCTCTCCGAGATTGAACGGGCGACCGTCGCCGCCGATCCGGCCCGACGCCATCACGAGACCGGTCTCGGGCGGACGCAGGTCCGCGGCCGCGGGCGCTTCGAGGCCCGACACGGCCGCCTCGAGGGCCGCCTCGAGATCCGCGCGGCTCGCCTCGGCACAGAGGGCCATGACCGCCTGGCGCGCCGCGGTCTCGCCCTCGGATCCCGGATGTCTCGGGGTCGTCGTCATCGCGAATCCCTTCGTCGCTCGGTTGTATAGGTGTATAGACAACTGGCGTGCGCCGCACAAATGAAGTTTGGATGACAGGATGGATGCGCAGGAGCAGGCGGCCGGCCTCGTCCGGGGCGAGGGGCTGACGGCGTGGCGGCAGATCGCCGACGCGCTGACGGCCGAGATCGCGGCGGGACGCTACGCGCCGGGACAGCAGCTCCCCGCCGAGGCCGCCCTGGCGGCGCGGTTCGCGGTGAACCGGCACACGGTGCGGCGCGCCCTCGCGGCGCTGGCCGAGGGCGGGCTCGTGCGCGCCAGCCAGGGCCGCGGCACCTTCGTGGAGGAGGCGCCGCTCGCCTACCCGATCGGGCCGCGCACGCGCTTCTCCGAGATCGTCGCCGGGGCCGGGCGCGAGGCCTGGGGCGACCTCGTCGCGGCGACCACGGTCCCGGCCGGGACCGAGCAGGCGGCGTCCCTGGCCCTCGCCCCCGGCGCGCCGATCCTGGAGCTGCTGACGGTCCACCGGGCGGACGGCGCCCCGCTCTCGACGGCGCTGACCTGGCTGCCGCTGCCGCGCTTCGCGGGTTTCGCCGAGGCCTACGCGGCGCGCGGCTCGATCACCCGGGCCTTCGCGACCTGCGGCGTCCACGACTACACCCGGCTCTCGACGCGGATCCGGGCCCGCCCCGCGGACTCCGCGGAGGCGCAGCGCCTCGACATCGCGCCGGCGCGGGTCGTGCTGGTGGTGTCGAGCGTCAACATCGATCCCGCCGGCGTGCCGATCCAGGCGAACCGCACCCTGTTCGCCGCCGACCGCGTGGAGCTGGTGATCGGCGGGTGATGCGATGTCCGCGCGACCTCCGCGCGACCTCCGCGCGACCTCCGCGCGACCTCCGCGCGACCTCCGCGCGACCTCCGCGCGACCTCCGCGCGACCTCCGCGCGATGTCCGCGCGAGGGCCTCGGCACTCCGTCCTCGCGAGCGGAGCGAAGCGACCCGGGGCAGCGCGACCCTGGGTCATTGCGCTCCGCGCGTGATGCCGGAAAGCCGAGGCCTCCCTCAGCGCGCCGCCGGCCCGATGATCGCCCGGCGCAGGCGGGTCGAGACCCAGTCGATCGCCGCCACGGTCACGAGGATCATCAGAACCAGGAATGCGACCTGCTGCAGCTCCAGCACGCGGATCAGCTCGGTGAGGTACTGGCCGATGCCGCCCGCGCCGACGATGCCGATGATCGTCGCCGAGCGGGTGTTCGACTCGAAGAAGTAGAGAACCTGGCTCGCCAGCACCGGCAGCACCCCGGGGATCAGCCCGAAGCGGATGCGGTGGAGCGCCGAGCCGCCCGAAGCGACGACGCCCTCGCCGGCCCGCTTGTCGCAGGTCTCGATCGCCTCCGAGAACAGCTTGCCGAGCGCGCCGAAATCCGAGCACGCGATCGCGAGCGCCCCGGCGAACGGGCCCAGGCCGACGACGTTGATCCAGATCAGCGCCCAGATCAGCACGTCGACCGAGCGCATCACGTCGAGGCCGCGGCGGACCGCGAACCGCGCGAACGGGTTGGGCACGACGTTCCGCGCCGCCAGGAACGCCACCGGGAAGGCGAGGATCGCCGCCGTCAGCGTGCCCAGGAAGGCGATGCCGAGGGTCTCGCCCAGCGCGTGCAGGAAGGTCCAGAACTGGCCCTCCGGCGATGGCGGCAGCATCAGCACCGCGAAGGTGCCGAGCCGCCCGAGCCCGTGGAGGATCCGCGCCACCGAGAAGTCGAGGCGCCAGTAGCCGAGCGCCGCGAGCCCCACCAGGACGACGAGCAGGGCGGCGAGCCGCGCCCGCCCCGGCCAGTCGGCGCGGAACTGCGCGGGGTAGCGCGCGCGCAGGCGGCCGAGGTCGGCCCGGGCCGCCGCCCGCAGGGTCTCGGGACGCGCGCTCATCGGGCGTGCTCCGCGCCGATCAGGCGGTGGCGGACCCGCTCGGTGACGAGGTCGATGCAGAAGACGGTCAGGATGATCAGCACGAGGATCGCGCTCACGTCCGCGTAGTAGAAATTGCGGATCGCCACGAGGAATTCCTGGCCGATGCCGCCGGCGCCGACGAAGCCCATCACCCCGGCGCCGCGCACGTTGATCTCGAAGCGCAGCAGCGCGTAGGAGGCGAAGTTCGACAGCACCTGCGGCAAGACCGCGAAGCGCACCGTCTGGACCCAGGTCGCGCCCGAGGCCGACAGGCCCTCGACGGGCCGCATGTCGATGTTCTCGACCACCTCGGAGAACAGCTTGCCCAGCGCGCCCGTGGTGTGGATCGCGATGGCGAGCACGCCCACCATCGGGCCGAGGCCGAAGGCGATGACGAAGATCAGCGCGAACACGACCTCGGGGACGGTGCGGCACAGTTCCAGGAGGCGCTTGGCGCCGACGCGCAGCACGCGCGACCGCACGAGGTTGGCGGCGGCCACGAAGCTGAGGGCGAAGCCCGCCAGCCCCCCGAGCAGCGTCCCGAGATAGGCCATGAGCAGGGTCTCGCCCAGCAGGCCCAGCCATCTGGGCAGGCCCCAGTACCAGGCGCGGACGTCCTCCAGCGGGTGCTCGAGGCTGATCGGCGGCAGGATCTGCTGGATGTAGGCGGTGAACTTGCCGATGTTCTCGGCGAAGACCAGCGGCCGCACCTCGGCGATCAGGCCCGCGACCACGGCGAGCGCCGCCACCAGGGCGAAGCCCGCCAGCGTGCGGCGGCGGGCCTCGCCGGTCGCCGCCGCGTAGAGGCCGGAGAGGGCGGCTGCCCGCTCCGGCGACAGGGGTGTCAGACCGCGCAAGGCGGGCGGCTCCGGATCAGGACTTCCGACGCTGCTCGTCGTTGAACCGCAGCATGTCGATGATCGGCTGGTAATCCTTGAGGGTCACCGGCGTGAGATCCTGGTCCTTGCCGTCGGAGAGCCGGTCGAACGCGGCCTTGTCGGCCTTCGGCAGGGCCACGAAGGCGTCGCGGATCTTGGCCTTCAGGTCGTCCGGCAGGCTCGCCAGCACGGCGAAGGGCCCCTCCGGCAGGAAGTCGGACTTGAACACGACCCGGAAGTCCGACTGCTGCATCGGCGTGCCGTCGGGCTTCTTGAGCATGCCCTTGGCGGCCATGCGGGTGACCATCGTGTCGGTCTCGGAATTCCACAGGTTGGCGGCGGCGTCGGCCGTGCCCTGGGTGAGCGCCAGGACGGCGTTCTCGTGGCTGCCCGCGTAGAAGGTCTTGCCGAAGAACTTCTCGACGTCGTAGCCGGCCCGCTTCAGGAAGAAGCGCGGCGCCTGATTGCCGGAGGTGGAGTTCGGATCGACCAGCGCGAGGTTCTTGCCCTTGAGATCCTCGACGGTCTTGTAGGGGCTGGAGGCCAGCACGTAGACCACCGAATAGTAGCCCGAGGCGCCGGTCTCGTGCTTCTGGTTGACGATCGGCTCGATCTTCACGCCGGTCATCACGGCCCGCGCGAACGAGGCCGGCCCGTACCACGCGATCTGGATGTTGCCGGCGCGCTGGCCCTCGATCACGGCGGCGTAGTCGCTCGCCACCCGCAGCTTGACCGGCACGCCGAGCGTCTTGGTCAGGTAGGCGGTGAGCGGCGCCCAGCGGTCGGCGGTGCCCGAGGCGTTCTCGGCCGGGATCACGCCCAGCGTCAGCTCCGGATACTGGGCCTTCCAGTCCTGGGCGGCGGCCGGCAGGCCGAGGAGGGCGAGGGCCGCGGCGGCGGCGAGGGTGCGTCGGGTGATCATCGGGTCGTCCTTCGTGGCGTCGGCGAGGTTCAGCCGGCCGGAGGCCGGTCGGGCGTTTCCAAGACGGTGCATTTTGGCGGTGCGCTCTGGCGGTGCGCTCTGGCGGTGTTCGTTGGGGCCCGGGGCCCGGATCAGGCGCCGAGGGCGGCCTCGCGGACCGGCCGCGCCGGCACGTGACCGGGCCGGCCCGGCATCGCGGCCCGCTGCTCCGCCTCGCGCTGCGCGGAATCGTCCAGCACCTCGCCGGCCTCCAGGCCGTAGAGCCGGCGCGCCACGTCCTCGGTGAGGTCGAAGGGGCCGCCCTCGAACACGACCCGCCCGGCCGCGAGGCCGACGAGGCGGTCGCAGTAGGCGCGGGCGAGGTCGAGGGAGTGCAGGTTGCACAGCACCGTGATGCCGTAGCGCCGGTTCACGTCGGCGAGCGCGTCCATCACGAGCCGCGTGTTGCGCGGGTCGAGCGAGGCGACCGGCTCGTCGGCGAGCAGGATCTCGGGTTCCTGCACGAGGGCGCGGGCGATGGCGACGCGCTGCTGCTGGCCGCCCGACAGGCCGTCGGCCCGCTGGCCGGCGAACTCGCCCATGTCGAAGCTCTCCAGGGCGGCGAGGGCCATGGCGCGGTCCTCGGCGGACCATTGCCGGAGCAGGGCGCGGTGGGTCGGCACGTGGCTGAGGCGCCCCATCAGCACGTTGGTCATGACGTCGAGCCGGCCGACGAGGTTGAATTGCTGGAAGATCATGGCGCAGCGGGTGCGCCACTCGCGCAGCGGGCGGCCGCGCAGGGTGGTGACCTCGCGGCCGTCGTGGAGGATGCGTCCCGAACTCGGATCCGCCAGCCGGTTGATGAGGCGCAGCAGCGTGGACTTGCCGGCACCGGACCGGCCGATCACCCCGACGAAGCTGCCGGGCTCGATCCGGAGCGACACGCCGTCGACGGCGCGTCGGTCGCCGTACTGGCGCGTGAGATCCTCGATAACCAGCATGCCACCATCCGCCGGGGAACGGCCGCACGTAGACGCCGGTTTGACGACGATTGGATGACGTATTCGGAACGATTATATTTGCCGGCGCAGCATCTCGGCTTTTCGATAGCCGACTTAATCTTCGTGGCGCTCCAGGAATGCTTCGATGGGCAGCCCGCGGAAATCCGGCAGCGCCCGGCGCAGGCGCTCGTGGTCCCAGTCCCACCACGCCAAGCGGGTCAGACGGTCCGCGACGGCCTCGGGGAAGCGGCGCCGGACCGGCCGGGCGGGATTGCCGACGACGATCGTGTAGGGCTCGACGTCGCGGGTGACGATGGCGCCCGCCCCCACCACCGCGCCGGTGCCGATCGTGCGCCCGGGCAGGACGACCGCGCCGTGGCCGATCCAGACATCGTGGCCGATCGCCACCGGGCTCGCCCGGCGCCGGTCGAAGTAGGCGGGCTCGTCCGCTTCCTCCGGCCAGTAGGCGCGCGCCCGGTAGGTGAAGTGCGCCTGCGACGCCCGCTCCATCGGGTGGTTGCCGGGATTGATCCGCACGCTGGCGGCGATCGAGCAGAACTTGCCGATCGCGGTGTAGATCACCTCGCCGTCCTCACCGATGTAGGAATAGTCGTCGAGGGTCGTCTCGGTGAGGCGGGTGCGGGCGCCGACCTCGGTGTAGCGGCCGAGGCGGCTGTCGACGACCCGGGCGCTCGGATCGAGCGCGGGTTCGAGGCCGAGGGGGCGGTCAACCACGGGCCTCTCCGAAGGGCAGGCGCGCCAGGAGCCGGAACGGCCCCGACCCGTCCTGGGTCAGGAGGCTGATGGCGTCGATCCGCAGGGGCTCCGGTCCCGCGGCGGCGTAGGCCTCGGACAGGCGCCGGTGCCAGAGGTCGCGCTCCGCCTCCGGCAGGGCGTCGGTCAGGGTCATGTGGAAGCGGAAGGCCTCGAACACGTAGGGATAGCCCCAGCGCTCGAGGAGCGCGCGGCCGCGCGGGTCGAGGCGCTCCGGCCGGCGCTTGGCGCGCTCGGCCTCCGTGAGCGGCGCCCGGAACGGGTCGAGGGCGGCGACGCACTCGGCGGCGAGGAGCCCGAGTTCCGGCGGGGGTGTCTCCGGCACCAGGGCGAGGAACGGCCCGAGGGCGGCGACCCGGAGCGGCCCCACCGCCACTGGCGGGTGCGCGGCCGCGAGGGCGCGGGCGGCGGCCACGAGGTCGGCCTCCCCGGTGCCGGGGGCGAGGCGCAGCGGCGCCTTGAGGGTGGCGTGGAACCCGTAGACCCGCGCGCCCGCCGTGACCGCAGCGAGATCACCGAGCCCCTCCGGGTGCGGCACCGGCAGCCCGGCGACGTTGTCGGTGCCGAGGATCGCCCGGCCGAAGGCTTCGAGGCGCGAATCCGGGGCGGGCAGCCAGTAGAGGGCGTAGCGGCGCGACACGTAGGGTCTCCGATCGCCGGGCGGTCAGGCCGTCGGCGCGTAGGTGCGCGCGTCGGCGGCCCGCCGGGGGCGCACGTCCATGGCATTGCCCCGCCACACGATGGCGCTCCGCATCCAGGCGCCGACCCAGATCGCCGGGATCAGGGCGTCGCGCGCCAGGAAGGCCGCCAGCGTGCGGGGCGAGCGGTGCCAGCCCGCGCGGGCCGCGAGCCGGTGCTCGGCGGCATAGCACAGGGCGGCGAGGCCGGCAGCGCCCGCGAGGCCCGCGAGGCTTCCGGCCCAGAGGGCGACGAGGAGCGCCGGCAGCAGGACGCCGCTGCCGATCTCGGGGGCGAAGAACAGCGGGAAGGTCACGCGGCGCAGGCGCGCCCAGCGCAGCTGCCGCGACCAGACCTCCCGGAAGCCGCGCGGGCCGAGCGGCTGCTCGAACGGGCTCGCCACGAGGTGGACCCGCTTGCCGGCGGCACGCACGAGCTTGGTGGCGGCCGCGTCCTCGGCGATCTCGGCCGCGAGCGCCTGGAGGCCGCCCTGCGCCTCCAGGAAGGGCTTGTGCCAGAGCATGCTCTTGCCCTGCGCGAAGCCCAGCCCGAAGGCCTCGGCGGCGTATTGCCAGCGCGCCTGCAGGGTGTTCAGGAAGGCGCACTCCACCTCCGCCATGAAGCTGCCCGGGCGGGCGCCGGCCGGGGTGGAGCAGACGAGCCCGGTATCGGCGCGCCACGCCGCCTGCAGCCGCTGGAGGTAGTCCGGCGGCATGGCGACGTTGGAATCGGCGAGCACCACCCAGTCGTGGGCGGCGGCGCGCCAGCCGCGCAGGCAGTTGTTGAGCTTCGGGTTCGCGCTGACGCGCTCGTCGCCGAGGATCAGGCGGGCGGGCACGTGCGGGTGGGCCTCGATCAGGCGCTCCACCATCGGGACGATCGGGTCGGCCGGGTCGGCCACGCAGAAGATCAGCTCGTAGGACGGGTAGTCGAGACGGACGCTGCGGAGGAGCATCTCCTCGCTGTAGGCCTCGACCCCGCGCAGGGGGCGGACCAGGGAGACGGGCGCGCCGTCCGGGAACCGCGACGGGCCGTGGTCCCGGCCGAGGCGCCGGGCCGCGACGGCGATGCTGCCGATCTGGACGACGGCCAGGAGCGCGCCGAGGGACAGGGCCGGCACCGTGGCGTCAATCATGCGGATCCCTCGTGCGATCGGGCGAGCGGTCCGGTCCGCTAGCGGCCGGACCGCGTCAGGCGTGTGACAGCGCCGCCCGACGCTCTCGGACACGCTCTCGGACACGCTCGCCGACGCGCGGCGTCGCGGGCCGTCACCCAACCGTCACCGCGCGGTTTTAATCCCCGCTCACCACGAAAGATTCCGCGCGAGGGTTCATGTCCGATACCGCCGTGATGCCGTCGGGGGCGGCGGGAGGCCGGAAGGCGGGCGGCCCGCGCCTCGACCACGGGATGCATCTCGGCGGGGTGGTGGCGTTCCTGCTCGTCCTCGTGGCGGGCCTGGGCTACGCGGTGCTGAGCCTCATCGCGGACATGAACGCGGTCGGGGAAGCGCCCCTGGCCTACGGCGCCTTCGCGCTGCTCGGCCTCGCCCTGCTGATCGCCCTCGCCTTCGAGTTCGTGAACGGCTTCCACGACACCGCCAACGCGGTCGCCACGGTGATCTACACGCACTCGATGCCGCCGCTCGTCGCGGTGATCTGGTCGGGCGTGTTCAACTTCCTCGGCGTGATGCTGTCCTCGGGCGCCGTGGCCTACGCGATCGTCACGCTGCTGCCGGTCGAGCTGATCCTCAACGTCGGCTCGCACGCGGGCTACGCGATGATCTTCGCGCTGCTGCTGGCGGCCATCATCTGGAACCTCGGGACCTGGGCGTTCGGGCTGCCGAACTCGTCGTCCCACGCGCTGATCGGCTCGGTGCTCGGCGTCGGCCTCGCCAACCAGCTGATGAACGGCGGCGACGGCACCGCGGGCGTCGACTGGACCCAGGCGCTCAACGTGTTCAAGGCGCTGCTGTTCTCGCCGGTCTGCGGCTTCGTGCTCGCGGCGCTGCTGCTGCTCGCCCTGAAGGTCACGGTCCGCCGCAGGGACCTCTACGAGGCGCCCGCGGGCGAGGCGCCGCCGCCCCCGTGGATCCGCGGCCTGCTGATCCTCACCTGCACGCTGGTCTCGTTCTTCCACGGCGGCAATGACGGGCAGAAGGGCATGGGCCTGATCATGCTGATCCTGATCGGCGCCGCCCCCACCGCCTACGCGCTCAACCGCACCATGGCGGACGACACGACGCCCGCCTTCGTGCAGGCCTCGACGGCGGCGAGCGCGGTGTTCTCCGCCCGCGCCCCCGGCGCCGCGGTGCCGGACGCCGCGGCCGCGCGCCGGACCGTGACGGAGGCGCTCAAGACCAAGGCGCTGAACACGCCGCCCGTCTACGCGGCGCTGGCGGCGCTCTCGAACGACATCGCCGCCAGCGTGAAGAATTACGGCGCGATCCGCACGGTGCCGGCCGCCCAGACCCAGAACCTGCGCAGCGACATGTACCTCGCCGCCGACGCGGTGCGCGTCCTGCCGGGCGCCGGGGCGGACTTCTCGGAAGCCGACAAGGCCGACCTGAAGCGCTACGCGGGCCTGCTCAACGACGGCACGCGCTACATCCCGGGCTGGGTCAAGGTCTGCGTCGCCCTGGCGCTGGGTCTCGGCACCATGGTCGGATGGAAGCGCATCGTCGTCACGGTGGGCGAGAAGATCGGCAAGACCCACCTGACCTACGCGCAGGGCGCGTCGGCCGAGATCGTCGCCGCCGGCACGATCGGGCTGGCCGAGCTCTACGGCCTGCCGGTCTCGACCACCCACATCCTGTCGTCGGGCGTCGCCGGCACGATGGCGGCCAACGGCTCGGGCCTCCAGATGTCCACGGTGCGCAACATGGCGCTCGCCTGGATCCTGACCCTGCCGGCGGCGATCACCCTCGCGGCCGCTCTCTTCTACCTCCTGCGCCACGTGTTCTGACGCGGGTCCGGCCGGACGGGCCGGAGACCGCGCTCCGCCCCCCGACGAAGTGACCCGGTCTCCGGCCTCCCGCAGCGCGCCACGGCGCTTCAGGAACTCGCCATCGCCCGCACGAAGGCCAGGCAGGTCCGGCGCGCCGCCGGACTGTCGATCGCCACGAAGGCCGAGACGAGGTCGGCCGCCTGGGTCATGGCCGCGTCGGGCCGGTCGGCATCCGGGTAGAAGCTCGCCACCGGCACGTCGAGGATGCCGGCGATGCGGCTCAGGGCGTCGCTCGTGCGCGCCGCCCCCGGTACCGGCGCGCGGTCCCGGGCCGGATCCGCGGAAGCGTCGGGCGCCATCGCTCAGGCCGCCTTGTGGCCGAGCTGGATCGCCCGGGCGATCTCCGAGCGCCGCGCGGCGTAGCCCGGGGCCACCATCGGGTAGTCGGCCGGCAGGCCGTACTTCGCCCGGTACCGCTCGGGGGTGAGGCCGTGCGCGGTGAGGTGGCGCTTCAGAGTCTGGTAGGACCGGCCGTCGATGAAGCTGATCAGGCCGTCCTGCTGGATCGAGGCATCGACCTGCGACTGGCTCAGCCCGACCCCGCCGAACTCCGACGGCGCGCAGCGGAGCACCGCGATCGCCGTGTGCACTTGGTCGATCAGCGCCGGCAGTGCCGTGACCTCGATCGCGTTGCGCGAGACGTAGGCCGCGACGATCGCGCCGACCTTCTCCAGCATGAAGGTTGAACGGTGGTCGGTGAGGTGGTCCATCTGAGACATCGCTGTTGGAGGGCGTCCCGATCCTCGTGCCCCGTCTCCGGTGGGCCCGCTCGCGCGGGCTTTGCGGGACGAAACCGAGACGACGGGCCAGCCGAGGGATTTCTACCTCAAGTTGATTTCACTCCGTTTCTTGAGGTTGCAGATAATATACAATATGAGCGGCCGGCGGTTTGTCCGGCAGCGCGAGGTTTTTTGCTCCACCGCGCAACCGGCGGCATTCCCGCCATGGTTACTGATACGTTCACTGATTTCGGCCGCTGAGATCGGCGACTGAACCGGATGTCGGCATCGGCCGATCCCGGCGGCGCGCAACCTCGGGGGCCCCCGGCGCCGATCCGGGACCGCTCGGTCGCGGCGGTCGCGCGCCTGACCGATCCCGCCCGCGCAGCGTGCGGCCACGCCCGTCTCGCCCCGCTCCGGGGCCAGCCGCGGCCCGCCGCCCCGGCCGCGCGGGGGCGGCGGGCCGTCTCACGCCGCGCGGTCGCTCCGGCGCAGGCTCGCCGGCATGGCGAAGAGCGCGAGCCCGGCGGCGACGAGGCAGAGCACCCCGATCCCGTAAAGGGCGGGCGTCGTCGAGCCGGTGAGATCCTTCACCCAGCCGACCATCACGGGGCTGACGATGCCACCGAACTGCCCGAGCGTGTTGATCAGCGCGATCCCGCCCGCCGCGCCGACGCCGGTGACGAGCTTGGCCGGCAGGGTCCAGAAGGTCGGGATCGAGGCGACGATGCCGGCCCCCAGCAGCGCCAGGGCGAACATCAGCGGCACGATGTGCTTGTCGAACAGGCCGGCGCCGAAGAAGCCGAGCGCCGCCGCGATGGCGAGGCCCGCGACGAATTTCGGCCGCTCGCCCGAGGCGTCGGACAGGCGCCCGATCACCACCATGCTGATCGCCCCGCAGATGTAGGGGATCGCCGTCAGGAAGCCCACCGAGGCCGCCTGGCCGCCGCTCGCGGTCTTGATCAGGTCCGGCCCCCAGAAGTTCAGACCGTACGAGCCGATCTGGAGCAGGAAGTAGATCAGCGCGATCATCAGGAAGCCGGGCTGCTTGATCGCCCCGATCAGCGAGTGGTCGCCGATGTCCCGGTTGTGGTGTGCGATCCGGCTCGACAGGAGCGCCTTCTCGGGCTCGGACAGCCAGCGGGCATCGGCGATCCGGTCGTCGAGGCGCGTCAGCACGAGCATTCCGAGCACGAGGCAGGGCAGGCCGCCGGCCAGGAACAGCCATTGCCAGCCGGCGAGGCCGCCGACGCCGTTGAGGCCGCCGAGGATCAGGCCCGCCACCGGCGCCCCGAAGATCCCCGAGAAGGCCGAGGCCACGAACATGAACGAGGTGATGCGGCCGCGATGCGAGGCCGGGAACCAGATGGTCAGGTAATAGAGGATGCCCGGCGCGAAGCCCGCCTCCATGGCGCCGATCAGGAAGCGCAGGGCGTAGAAGTGCCACTCGCTGCGGATGAAGATCATCAGCGCGGTGGCGATGCCCCAGGAGATCATGATCCGGGCGATCCAGCGCCGCGCCCCGACCCGGTAGAGGAACAGGTTCGAGGGCACCTCGAAGATCACGTAACCGACGACGAACATGCTCGCGCCGAGCCCGTAGGCGACGTTGCTGAAGCCGAGGTCGCTCTGGAGCTGGAACTTGGCGAAGCTGATGTTGATGCGGTCGAAGAACGCGAACATGTAGCAGATCATGATCAGCGGCATGAGCCGCCACGCGACCTTGTGGACGACGCCGGTCTCCGTCACCGCGCCGGCCTCGGCGGCGGCCGGCGACCCGGACAGGGCTGCAGTCATGGTTTCCTCCGTGGTGTGTTCTTGAGGGACGTGTCGTGGGCGGTGCCGCCTTCGGGCGGGCGGCTTCCCGCGAAGTCAGGTTCGGGCGCAGCTCACGGCACACGACGGCGACGCCGCCTTCGCCGGACGAGGCGCGGGTACCCTCTCCCGTGCGGGAGAGGGACAGGGTGAGGGATCAGGTCTGTCTGGATGAGAAGCGTCCTGCCGGCGCGTCGACGGTGTGCCGCATCCGGAGAGTTCTCATCCCTCACCCCGACCCTCTCCCGAACGGGAGAGGGAGCGCGTCGCGTCCAACGCGTGGGGCCGGCCATTGTGAGCCCGCCCCTCCCCGTCTCCGGCTCAGGCCGCCCGGGCGGGGGCCGGATGCAGGTCGCAGGGCCGTCCAGCCTTGGCGACTTGGCCGGGCACGTCGTGGCCGACGAGGCGCGGCAGGTCCCGCGACAGGCCGATCAGCGCCGGGAGGTCGAGGCCTGTCGGCAGGCCCATCTCGTGGGCCATGCTGACGAGATCCTCGGTGCAGATGTTGCCGGTGGCACCGGGCGCGAACGGGCAGCCGCCCAGGCCGCCGAGCGCCGCATCGAAGCGCCGGGCGCCCGCGTCGTAGGCCGCCAGCACGTTGGCGAGGCCGAGGCCGCGCGTGTTGTGGAAGTGGAGCGTCAGGCGCCCGGGACCGACCAGGGGCAGGACCCGCGCGACGAGGCGGCTCACCTGCCGGGGATTGGCCATGCCGGTCGTGTCGGCCAGCGTCACCCCGTCGACGCCCAGCGACAGGTAGCGCTCCACCTGCGCGACGACCCTGTCGGCCGGCTGGTCGCCCTCGAACGGGCAGCCGAAGGCGGTCGCCACCGTGGCGTTGGTGCTGAGTGGGGCGCCGCGCACCGAATCCATGATCCGCGCGAAGCCGGCGATCGAGTCGGCCGGGCTCATGCCCATGTTGGCGCGGTTGTGGGTCTCACTCACCGAGGCGACGAGGTTGATCTCGTCGACCCTGGCGGCGAGCGCCCGCTCGGCGCCCTTCGGGTTCGGCACCAGGGCGACGTAGACGGTCCCGGACCGGCGCCGGATCCCGGAGAAGACCTCGGCCGCGTCGGCGAGCGCCGGCACCGCCTTCGGCGAGACGAAGGACGAGACCTCGATCCGGCTGAAGCCGGCCGCCGCCAGGGCGTCGATCAGGCGGATCTTCTCCGCCGTCGGCACGAAGACCGGCTCGATCTGGAAGCCGTCGCGGGTCGCGACCTCCTGGACGATCAGCGCGTCGCCGCTCATGCCACGGCTCCCTTCTCGCGCAGCGCGGCGATGCGCGCCGGGTCGAGACCGAGCTCGGCGAGCACGGAATCGGTGTGGGCGCCGAGGGCCGGCCCCTGCCAGCGGACCTCGCCGGGCGTGTCGGAGAGCTTCGGGACGATGCCGGGCATCTTCACCGCGGTCCCGCCGGGCAGCTCCGCCTGCAGGATCATGTCGCGCGCCTGATAATGCGGGTCGGCCACGATGTCGGCCACCGAGTAGATGCGGCCGGCCGGCACGTCGGCGGCGTCGAGGGCGGCGAGCGCCTCCTCGACCGTCTGCGTCTTCGACCAGTCGGCGATGGTGCCGTCCAGCATGGCGGATTGCCTGGAGCGTCCCTCGTTGTTGCGCAGCGCCGGGTCGTCCGCGAGGTCGGGCCGGCCGATCGCCGTCATCAGGCGGCGGAAGATCGGGTCGCTGTTGCCGGCGATGACCACGTAGCCGCCGTCCCGCGTCGGGTAGGTGTTCGACGGGGTGATGCCCGGCAGGGCGCCGCCGGTGCGGGTGCGGACCTCGCCCAGCAGGTCGTATTCCGGGACGAGGCTCTCCATGACGTTGAACACGCTCTCGACGAGCGAGACGTCGATGACCTGGCCCGCGCCCTGCCCGGTCTTGACCCGCAGCAGGGCCATCAGCGCGCCGATGACGCCGTGGAGCGAGGCAAGGGTGTCGCCGATGCTGACGCCGACCCGGGCCGGCGGGGCCTCCGGGCTGCCGGTGGTGAAGCGGATGCCGCCCATCGACTCGCCGATGGCGCCGAAGCCGGGCCGGTCGCGGTAGGGGCCGGTCTGGCCGTAGCCCGAGATCCGGACCATCACGAGCTTCGGGTTGAGGGCGGAGAGCACGTCCCAGCCGAGGCCGAGCTTCTCCAGGCCGCCGGGACGGAAGTTCTCGACCACCACGTCGGCGCTCGCGGCGAGCTGCTTGACGATGTCGAGCCCCTCGGGCGACTTCAGATTGACGGCGATCGACTTCTTGTTGCGCGACTGCAGGTACCACCAGAGCGAGGTGCCCTCGTGCATCTTGCGCCACTTCCGGAGGGGATCGCCCTCACCCGGGGGCTCGACCTTGATGACCTCGGCGCCGAACTCGGCCATCAGCCGCGTCGCGAAGGGCGCGGCGATCAGCTGACCGAGCTCGAGAACGCGGATACCGCTGAGCGGACCGGACACGGCTTTCCTCCATCGTTTGTTGCCCCGGAGATAGGGCTCTTCCGGTAGCCAAGTCCAAACGCCATGCACCACCCTGCGTTCGCCGACGGAGAACGCGGGCTCAGCGCCCGGCCTCCCGGAGATGCTCCAGCAGGAGGGCGGCCGCGGGCGACAGGGCGCCCGGGCGGACGACGAGGCGCAGCGTGCGCACGGCCCAGGGATCGGTGAGCGGCACCGCGCCGAGCCGCATCGGGGGGCCGAGCAGGGCGTAGACGCGCTCCGGCACGGTCCCGAGGCCGAGCCCGACCTGCGCCATGCGGCAGATCGCGTCGAAGCTCGGGACGTGCATGCGCAACCGCAGGGGCCGGCCGAGGCGCCGGGCCTCGTCGCGCAGGGCGGCGTAGATCGAGCTCTCCGCGTGCAGCCCGACATGGTCGTAGTCGAGGGTGTCGGCCAGCGCGACGGCGCCGCGGCCGCTCAGGGGATGTCCGGCCGGCATCACCAGGACGAGGCGGTCGCTCCGGTACGGGTAGGCGGTGAGGCTGCGGGTGTCGGTGTTGCCCGCGCAGAGGCCGAGATCGGCGAAGCCCTCCTCGACGCCGGCGACGACGCCGCCGCTCGGCCGCTCCTCCAGGTCGACCCGGATCCCGTCCTGCGCCGCCAGGAAGGCCTGCAGGTCCTCGGGCAGGAACTCCACGATGGCCGAGAGGTTGGCGAGCACCCGCACGAAGCCGCGCACGCCCCGGGCGTGCTCGGCGAGTTCCAGGGCGATCTGCTCGGCGCTCGCCAGCATCCGCCGGGTGTGGTGCAGCAGGGTCTCGCCCGCCGGGGTGAGCCGCATGCCGCGCGGCTCGCGGGTGAGCAGCGTGCAGCCCAGCGCGTGCTCCAGCTCGGCGAGGCGCTTGCTCACCGCCGAGGGCGCGATCGCCGCCCGGCGGGCCGCGCCGTTCAGGGTCCCCTCCGCGCAGATGGCCGCGAACAGCCGGAGCGTCTTCAGGTCGAGGCGGCTCAGGGTCGCGGCCGCGGGCAGGTCGGCGGACATCCGGCGGCTCGGTCCGGGCGCGCCGTCAGTCGCGGGATCCGACCGGCTGGCCGTAGGTGCCGAGACCGGCCTTGGCCCCCTCCCGGTTGACGAGGCCGAAGCGCAGCACAGCCTGCTCCAGGTAGTCGATCGCGTCGACGAGGTGGGCGCGCGCCGCGGCGACGCTCTCGTCCCCCTCCTCGACCGGCGTCTCTGCGAGCTTCACGGCGGCGATCAGGACGCGGTCGCGCTCGTCCTCGATCCGCGGATCGCGGGCGAGGTGGCCCCGGACCCGGGCGTCGAACGTCGCGATGACCGACCAGGGCAGCGCGTCCTTGCCGGACGGCGCCCGGTACGCCCGGGCGCGGCGCCGCGCGTCGGCGCTGGCGGCCCTGACATCGTCGGCGAGTGCTGCATCCATTCCCGGCCTCCGCGGCGCCGCGCCGATCGGTCCTCGGCCGGACCATCGGCTCGAGGGTCCGAACGTGCGCCGGCCCGGTCCGTTGCCGACGCCCTTAGCGGGCCGCGCCACAAACCTTCAAGACCCGTCGGGCGAGGGCCTTACCTTGGCGGTTCCGGCCCTTATCTCTCGGGCTCGTGATCAAGCGGCCGAGTCTCGGCCGGCAGATGGGGGACGATATGGGAACGACGCTGACGGCCGGCGCGGTGCGCCGGACATCGCCCGCGGCGCGCCTCCTCGGCGTGCTCTCGGTGATCCTGGTGGCCGCGGGTCTCTCCGGCTGCGGGGCGGTCAACCGGGTGCCGACGCTGCAGGAGCAGGCCAAATCCGCGTGGAGCGAGGTGCAGAACCAGTACCAGCGGCGGGCCGACCTGATCCCCAACCTCGTCGAGACCGTGAAGGGCTACGCGCAGCAGGAGAAGGACGTGCTGATCGGCGTCACCGAGGCGCGCGCCAAGGCGTCCAGCGTGAAGGTCGACGCCTCCACGGTCAGCGATCCGCAGAAGTTCAAGGAGTACCAGGACGCCCAGAACCAGCTCTCGGGCGCGCTCGGACGCCTCTTGGTGACGGTGGAGCGGTATCCCGACCTCAAGTCGAACCAGAACTTCCTCGCCCTGCAATCCCAGCTGGAGGGCACCGAGAACCGCATCGCGGTGGCGCGGCGCGACTACATCACGGCCGTGCAGGCCTACAACACCGAGGTGCGCACGATCCCGGGCCGCTGGATCGCGGCCGTGCTGTACCCCGACGCCAAGCCGATGGAGACCTTCACGGCGACGCCGAACGCCGACCGGCCGCCGAACGTGAAGTTCTAGGATGCGGCGCGTGGGGCGGCGCGTAGGACCGACCATGACCCGGACCCGGGGCGGGATCCTGCCCGACCGGGTGCGGCTCGCCCTGTCGCTCGCCGTCCTGGCGGCCTGCCTGACGGTCTTCGCGCTCGGGGCGCTGGGGGCCGAGCTGACCTTCCCGGCGCTGACCGGCCGCGTCGTCGACGCGGCCGGCATCCTGACGCCGGAGCAGCGCGGCACCCTCGAGGCCAAGCTGAAGGCGCACGAGGACAAGACCTCGGACCAAGTGGTCGTCGCCACGGTGCCGAACCTGCAGGGCACGACCGTCGAGGACTACGCCAACCGCCTGTTCCGGGACTGGAAACTCGGGCAGGCCAAGACCAACAACGGCGTCCTGCTGCTGGTGGCCCCGAGCGAGCGGAAGGTCCGGATCGAGGTCGGCTACGGCCTGGAGGGGGCGCTGACCGACGCCCTGTCCAAGGTGATCATCGCCGGCGCCATCACGCCGCGCTTCAAGACCGGCGACTATTTCGGCGGCCTCGACGCCGGCGTCGACGGCATCCTGTCGATCCTGGCCGGCGACGCGCAGGACTGGCAGCGCAAGCCGCAGGTGCGGTCCGACGAGGTCGATCCCGCCCAGGTGGCGGTCTTCGTCGTCCTGCTCCTGATCGTGGTGTTCGTCGCGTGGCGCATGAGCCGGGGCGGCCGGTCGGGACCCGGCGGCCTCGTCATCCTGCCGGGCCCCGGCTCGGGCGGGTGGGGCGGCGGCTTCTCGGACGGCGGGTCGGGCGGCTCCTCGGGCGGTTTCGACGGTGGATTTTCCGGCGGCGGCGGCTCGTCGGGCGGCGGAGGGGCCTCCGGTGACTGGTAGACGCGCGGCTGTCCTGACTCCGGAAGCGCGGGAGCGGCTCGCCCAGGCGGTCGGGCGCGCGGAGGCCGGGACCTCCGGCGAGATCGTCGTGATGGTGAGCCGACGCGCCGGCGCCTACCGCTCGATCGTGCTGCTCACCGCCCTCGTCGCGGCGCTGGTCCTGCCCTGGCCGCTGATCGCCCTGACGGCCTGGAGCGCCGCGTCGATCCTGCTGGCGCAGGCAGCCCTCGTGACGGCGATCCTCGCGGCGAGCCAGAACGAGCGGCTGCGCATGGCCCTGGTGCCGCGCCGCCTGCGCCGCGCCCGCGCCCGGGAGGCGGCCCGGCGGGCCTTCTGGTCGCGCGGCCTGAGCCTGACGCGCCGGCGCACCGGCATCCTGCTCTACCTGTCGCTCGCCGAGCGGCACGCCGAGATCGTCACCGATCTCGGCGTCCTGCGGGAGATCCCGCCCTCCGCCTGGGACGGGATCCTCGCCGAGCTCATACCGGCGCTCGGGCGCGGCGCGATCGAGGACGGCCTGACGGCGGCGGTCGCGCGCGTCGGGGCCTGCCTGGCGGAGCATCTCCCCGCGGGCCCGGGCGATCCCGACGAGCTGCCGAACCGGGTCGTCGTGGTCGACTGACGGCGCCGCCGGCCGTCGCGGTCGGGCGTCCGTGACGCGTCATCCGAACGGTGGAGGCGCCGAAATCCGGCAGGCCGCACGATCGCTGTGGCCTGTGACACTCCGATATTGCGTCGGACTTCAACCGGATGCCATGGTGCGGCGCCGCACCAAGCACCTTGGGGTTGTGTAACTGCGCTGGACCGGCCGCGATTTCCCCTGTGAGTCCGGCGCGCCGGGGGCCACGGGGCACCCGCGCGTGAAGGCGCCGGCACCCGAGCAGGAGCGACGCCGGCCCGACCGGGGGCGCTCGAGGAGGCCGTGATGAAGATCCTGATCGCCGCGACGCCGCTCACCGGCCACGTGAACCCGCTCCTCGCCATCGGTCGGACGGTGGCGGCCCGGGGGGACGACGTCCTCGTGCTCACCGACCCGGCCTTCCGGCCGAAGGTCGAGGCGGCGGGCCTGCGCTTCACGCCCTACGCGGACAACCACGCGGCCGAGTACCGCGAGACCGAGCTGCCGGCCGGCCCGGAGCGCTACCGCCGCGAGTTCGAGCGCCGGTTCGTGGATCCGATGCCGGTCCAGGCCTCCGCCCTGCGGGCGCTGATCGCGGCCGAGGCGCCCGACGTGATCCTGGCCGGCAGCATGTTCCTGGGCGCGCTGCCGCTGCTGCTCGACAGCGCGCCGCGGCCGCCGATCGTGACCGTCAACGTCAGCATCCTGTTCCTCGACCGGCCCGACCACGCGCCCGTGGGCCTCGGCCTGCCGCCGGCCCGCGACCGGGACGATCTCGTCCGCTACGCGACCCTGAAGGCCGGCATGGACGCGGCCTTCGTCAACCCGGTGCGGGCCTACACGGACGCGAAGCTCGCCGCGCTCGGCCTGCCGCCCCTGCCGGCGTCCCTGCCCCACTCGATCGTGGTCCTGCCGGACCTGTTCCTGCAGCCGACCGTGCCGGGCTTCGAGTACGAGTACGGCACCCTGCCGCCCGGCCTGCGCTTCATCGGCCTGCTCGATCCGCCGACGCCGCCCGCGCCGCTCCCGGACTGGTGGCCCGATCTGGAGGCGGCGAACGCGGCGGGCCGGCCCGTCGTGCTGGTCACCCAGGGCACACTGGCCAACGCGGATTTCGGCGAGCTGGTCGAGCCGACACTGACCGCCCTGGCCGACCGGGACGATCTGCTGGTCCTGGCCACCACCGGCGGCCGCCCGGTGGACGCGCTGAAGGTTCCGGTCCCGGCCAACGCCCGGGTGTCGTGCTTCCTGCCGTTCCGCGAATTGCTGCCGCGGGTGAGCGTGCTGGTGACCAACGGCGGCTACGGCAGCGTCTCGCAGGCGCTCGCCGCCGGCGTGCCGATCGTGTCGGCCGGCCTGACCGAGGACAAGGCGGAGGTGAACGCGCGCATCGGCTGGTCCGGCGTCGGGATCAACCTCGGGACCAACGCGCCGGCCCCGGAGGCGGTCGGCGCCGCGGTGGCGCGGGTGCTCGGCGAGCCCGACTTCCGGGCGCGCGCCGGGGCGCTGCGGGACGCCTTCGCGGCCCGGGACGCCATGGCGTCGATCCTGACGGCTCTGGACGATCTCGCGCGCGCCGGGACCGATGCCGGGACCGCGCGCCGGCTGGCGAGGTCGGCGTGATGCCGGCCTCCGACACCGCGGCGCTCCGGGTCGTCGTGGATCTCAACCGCTGCCAGGGCTACGCCCAGTGCTGCTACGCCGCGCCGGACGCCTTCGCGATCCGCGGCCACGAGATCCTGTTCTACGATCCCGCGCCGCCGGCCGATCGCCGCGGCGCCATCGAGCGGGCGGTGCAGGCTTGCCCGGTCCGCGCCATCAGCCTCCAGGCCGGCCCGGACGACGGAGACGCGCCGTGACCCCCGAACCCGCCGGCATCGTCGTGGTCGGCGCCTCCCTCGCCGGCCTGCGCGGCGCCGAGACGCTGCGGCGGAGCGGGTACGACGGCCCGCTCACGCTGGTCGGCGCCGAGCCGTACCGGCCCTACGACCGGCCGCCCCTCTCGAAGCACGTGCTCGCCGGGGAACTCGCCGCCGACGCGACCCGGCTGCCGGAGCTGGCGGATCTGCGCGCCCGCTGGCGTCTCGGGAGCCCGGCCGTCGCCCTCGACCGGGCAGCCCGCACGCTCCGGCTCGCCGACGGGTCGGCGCTGGCCTACGAAGCCCTGCTCATCGCCACCGGCGCCGAGGCCCGGCCCTGGCCGGCCGAGACCGGCGGCGGGCTCGCCGGCATCTTCACCCTGCGCGGGCGCGACGACGCGGCCGCCCTGCGGGACGCCCTGCTGGCGCGCCCGCGGCAGGTGCTCATCGTCGGCGGCGGCCTGATCGGTTGCGAGGCGGCCTCCTGCCTGCGCGACCTCGGCCTGCCCGTGACCCTGGTCGACCCGAACGCCGCGCCCCTGGCCCGGGGTCTCGGGACCTTCGTCGGCAGCGTGATCGCCGAGCGTTTGCGCGAATCCGGCGCCACGTTCCGCCCCGGCACGATGGTGCGGGCGTTCGAGGGCGACGCGGCGGGGCACGTGGCCCTGGCCCGGCTGGCGGACGGCAGCACTGTCGAGACCAACCTCGTCATCGCCGCCCTTGGGGCGACCCGGGCGACGGGCTGGCTGCGGGGCGCGGGCCTGCGCGCCGATGCCGGCGGCGTGACCTGCGACGCCGCCTGCCGGGTCCTCGACGCCGACGGGGTGCCCTGCCCGGACATCTACGCCGCGGGCGACGTCGCCCGGTGGCCGATTCCGCTCTACGGCAATCGCCTGATCGCCGTGGAGCACTGGGGCAACGCCGTCGAGCAGGCCGCCCACGCCGCGCGCAACATGCTGGCCGGCCCCGGCGAGCAGCGCCCCTACGGCCACCTGCCGGCCTTCTGGTCGAGCCAGTTCGGGATCAACATCAAGCTCGTCGGCCTCCCCGACGGCGCCGATTCCGTGGCGGTGGTGCAGGGTTCGCGGGCCTCCCGGCGCTTCCTCGCCGTCTACGGCCGCGCCGGGCGCAGCATCGCGGCCGTCTCGTTCGATCAGGCTCGCTGGCTGCCGGCCTACGCGGAGGCGATCACGGCCGGCGACCCGTTCCCGCCGATCACCGACGCCACCGACCGGCCGCGCGTCGAGATGGCGGCACCGGGCTTCCCGCCGCCGCACCGAGCCGCCCCGGCGCGGCCTTCCGCCGAGACCGTCCATGTCTGACGACGCGCTGTTCGCCGCGGTGATGGATCCGGCCAACCGGGCCGACCCGTACCCGCTCTATCGTCGGTTGCGGCAGCAGCCGGTCTCCCGCCAGCGCGACGGCAGCTACGTCGTCTCCACGCACGCGGCGATCCGCAGCCTGCTGTTCGACCCGCGGCTCAGCTCCGAGGATCTGCCACCGCCCCGGCGGCCCCGCACCGGCAACCCGCTCAAGGACCTGATCCTCAACCCGATCAAGAACCGCATCAGCGCCACGCACCGCCCGTTCATCTTCCGCGATCCTCCGGACCACGACCGGCTGCGCAGCCTGGTGATGCGGGAATTCTCGATCGCGCGGGTTCAGGCGCTGCGGCCGCGGATCGCCCGGGAGGTGGACGGCCTGATCGACGCCTGCCGGGACCGGCGGGAGGTCTGTCTCGTGAGCGACCTCTCCTACCCGCTGCCGGTGACGGTGATCTGCGAGCTGCTCGGCGTGCCGCGCGAGGACGAGCCGCGGTTCCAGGCCTGGGCGACGCAGCTCGCCACGGCCGTCGAGCCGGACGCGCGCCACGACGACACGACCCGGCGCCAGATCGTCGGCGCCTTCGACGAGATCGCCGCCTACATGCGCGACCTCATCCGCGAGAAGCGGCGGCGCCCGGCCGACGACATGCTGAGCGGCCTCGCCGCCCCCGGTCCGGACGGCCGGAAGCAGATGAGCGACTTCGACCTCCTGTCGACGGCGGTCCTGCTGCTGGTCGCCGGTCACGAGACCACCGTGAACCTCATCACCAACGCCATGCTGACCCTGCTCCGGCACCCCGAAGAGCTGGAGCGGCTCCGGGCCGATCCGGAGCGCGCGCCGCGGCTGATCGAGGAGGTTCTGCGCTACGAGCCGCCGGTGCACTTCCGGACCCGCAAGGCTCTCGGCGCGATCGCGGTGGCCGGCGAGATGATCCCGAAGGGGGCACCCGTCATCCTGATGTTCGCCGCCGCGAACCGCGATCCCGACCGGTTCGCGGATCCCGACCGCTTCGATCCCGACCGGGGCGACATCGAGCATTTCGGCTTCGGCGGGGGCCTGCACTACTGCGTCGGCGCGCCCCTGGCGCGGCTCGAGGCCGAGATCGCCCTGGTGGCGCTGAGCCGCCGCCTCGTCGCCCCGCGGCTCGCGGTCGATCCGCCGCCCTACCGGCCGGGCGCGTCGCTCCGGGGGCCCGAGCAGCTCGGCATCGGCATCGACGGGATCGCCTGATCCGAGCGGAGCCGCGCGAGTCGTAAAGCGACGGTGAACGGGGCTGTTTCACGTGAAACATTCGTAAACCCCTTCGTCCGCGGTCGCCCGGACGGCGACGCCGGAACTTGGCCGTGCCGAAGCGGGCTTTACGGGAGAGCGGCCGAGACGGCCGCAATCCCGAGAGCTTCCGGAGAGACGACGCCATGAAGGCATTGTGCTGGCACGGCCGCAACGACATCCGCTGCGACACGGTCCCGGATCCGGTCATCGAGGATTCCCGCGACGTCATCATCAAGGTGACGAGCTGCGCGATCTGCGGCTCGGACCTGCACCTGATGGACGGCCTGATGCCGACCATGAAGAGCGGCGACGTCCTCGGCCACGAATTCATGGGCGAGGTCGTCGAGGTCGGACAGGGCTTCACCAAGTTCAAGAAGGGCGACCGGATCGTCGTGCCCTTCAACATCAATTGCGGTGCATGCCGGCAGTGCAAGCTCGGCAACTTCTCGGTCTGCGAGCGGTCGAACCGCAACGCCGAGATGGCGGCCGCGCAGTTCGGCTACACGACGGCCGGCCTGTTCGGCTACTCGCACCTCACCGGCGGCTACGCGGGTGGCCAGGCCGAGTACGTGCGCGTGCCCATGGCGGACGTCGCCCCCATGAAGGTGCCGGACGGCATGGACGACGAATCCGTCCTGTTCCTCACCGACATCCTGCCGACCGGCTGGCAGGGCGCCGAGCACTGCGAGATCCGGGGCGGCGAGACGATCGCGGTCTGGGGCACCGGCCCGGTCGGCATCTTCGCGATCCAGTCCGCGAAGATCATGGGGGCCGAGCGGATCATCGCCATCGAGACCGTGCCCGAGCGGATCGCCCTGGCCAAGAAGGCCGGCGCCACCGACGTCATCGACTTCATGAACGAGGACGTGTTCGAACGGATCAAGGAGATTACCAAGGGCCAGGGCGCCGACGGCGTGATCGACTGCGTCGGCATGGAGGCGAGCGCCGGCCACGGCGGCCTCACCGGCATGCTGTCGACGGTACAGGAGAAGCTCACCGCCACCGAGCGCCCCTACGCGCTGGCCGAGGCCATCAAGGCGGTCCGCCCCTGCGGGATCGTCTCGGTGCCGGGCGTCTACGGCGGCCCGATTCCGGTCAACATGGGCTCGATCGTCCAGAAGGGCCTGACCCTCAAGAGCGGCCAGACCCACGTGAAGCGCTACCTCGAGCCGCTGACCAAGCTGATCCAAGAGGGCAAGATCGACATGACCTCCCTGATCACCCACCGCTCGCAGGATCTCGCGGAGGGCCCGGACCTCTACAAGACCTTCCGCGACAAGAAGGACGGCTGCGTGAAGGTGGTGTTCCACCTGAACTGAGGCGGCAGCGTCCCGGTCGGCGATCGGCCGGGACGCCCCTCTCCGCCGGGCTGGGCGCGGCGTCCCGAAAGCGTGTAGAGCCGGCAACGCGCTCACCGACCACGCGGGGTGTCCATGTGCAATCTCTACAGCCTGCGGACCGGCCCAGCGGACCTGCGCCGGGCCTTCGAGATCGCGGAGGATCGCACCGGAAACCTCCCGCTGTTGCCGGCTATCTTTCCCGACCAGCTGGCGCCTGTGGTCCTGAACGGCGCGACCGGCCGCGACCTCGCGATGATGCGCTGGGGCATGCCCGGCCCGAAGGCGTTCGGCGAGCACCCGATCACCAACGTGCGCAACGCCGCGAGCCCGCACTGGCGGCCCTGGCTCGGCGTCGCCCACCGCTGCCTCGTGCCGGTCACCGCCTTCAGCGAGTACGCCGACACCAAGCCGCGCAAGACGCCGGTCTGGTTCGCCCTGGACGAGGACCGGCCGCTCTTCGCCTTCGCGGGGATCTGGCGGCCCTGGACCGGCGTGCGCGGCACGAAGCGCGAGAACCCCGACCGCGTCGCCGCGGAGCACCGGCTCTTCGCCTTCCTGACCACCGAGGCGAACGGCGTCGTCGGGCCGGTCCATCCCAAGGCCATGCCGGTCCTGCTCACGAAGCCGGAGGAATGGGCGACGTGGCTGGAGGCGCCGACCGCGGAGGCGCTCCGGCTCCAGCGGCCGCTCCCGGACACGGCGATGCGCGAGGTCGCCCGCGGCGCGCGCTCGGACGGGCCGGAGGCCGAAGCCGAGGCGTGAGGGGCGCTAGCCGCCGGCCGGCTCGCCGGAGGACCCGTCGGGCGCGGCCGACCAGCCGCGGGCCCGCCAGCGCGACACCACGGCGGCGTTGAGCCGGGCGATGCGCGCCCGGTGCGCCTCCCAGAACGACATCGGCTTCGCCGGGACGGCGGCGACGCGGGTCCGCTGGACGGGGCCCGTCGGCCGCGCGGCGAGGCGGTCCGGCGCGGCCGCGCGGGCGCTCGCCCGGACGACGCGCGCCTCCGGGTTGCCGAGGATCGCCTGGGCGCGGGCGCAGTAGAGCTGCGACAGCGGCGACATCGCCTCCGAACCGTGGCCGGCCCGGTACTTCATCAGGGCGCGGCAGAGGTCCCCGTCGGCCCGGCGCCACGCCTCGGCGAGGTAGCGGACGCCGTAGCGGACGTTGATCTCCGGCGACGCCAGCTCGGCGACGGTGCCGCGGAAGCCGAGCATCGCCGCGGTGGTCGGGCGGACCTGCATCAGACCGACCTCACCGACGCTGCCGACCACGGTGGGGTCGTAGCCGCTCTCGATCCGCGCGACGGCGTCGGCCACCGCGAGGGGCAGGCCGGTGCCGGCGGCCTCGCGGGCGATGAGCGGCAGGTAGCGGGCGCGGGCGTCGGCGGCGACCGGTGCGGGTGCGGGCACGGCCGCAGGCGCGGGCGGGACCGGCGGCAGGGCAGCCATGCCGACGGCGTGCACCGCCAGGAAGGTGGCGGGCCGGGCCTGCGCGGGGGCGGCGCAGGTCAGCAGCAGGAGAAGCAACGGAGCGCGCATCGGCCGCCACGGAGAGGAACCGGGACCTGTCTATCCCGGCCGCCTCAACGAAGCCTTTCGCCGGCGCGCGCCCTACTGGATGGGGCCGCGGTCCCGCGCCTGCAGCAGCCGCAGGGCCTCGCCCAGGACCGCGTGGAGGTCGGCCGCGCCCTGCTGGCTCAGCGGCAGCCCGACCCGCTGCCCGTGGATCGTGTCGAGGACCAGCATGGCGAGGTCCTCGCCGATCAGCAGGTTGGATCCAGGTAGGCAGAGCGGCAGGACGAAATCGCCCTCGACCTCGCCGAGGGCGTCGACCGCGTCCGCGGGCCGGAAGGGCGGTTTCCGATCGGTCATCGCTCCTCTCCTCGCATTCCTCCCGGCGCCGGTGCCCGGCGCCGCGGCTCAGCCGCGGTCCGGCATCCGCACCGACCGCACCGTGAGCGTGTCGATCTCCAGCGAACCGACCTCCAGGGTGCCGACCCGGGCGCGGCCCACCGAGAGGCGGCCGATCGCGAAGGCGCCGACTGCCACGACGCCGAGGGCCGCGGCCCCGAGGGCCAGCGCGCCCAGGGCCGACGCCCCGATCGCCCCCGCGCCGACGGCGCCCGATCCCAGGATCGCCGTGTCGTGGGACGGGATCACCCCCGTCCCGTCGGGGCGGCTCTGCGCCTCCGGAACCCTCGAACGCGACATGCGGATTCCTCTCCGAGCGGGCGACTCCGGAGCCAGCTATACCCGACGTTAACCGCGTTTTCACGCCGCTCGGAGACGATGGCGCTCGATCCCGGCCGGCCCGGACCGCGCGTCCGCCGCCAGAGAGGACGTCGCCCGTGCAGCACCTGTTCCAGGCCGTCGCGATCTTCGCGTTCGGCTGCCTGCTGATCCATGCCGGTCGCGCCTACGCCCGGGCGACCACGCTCCTGCTCTCCGCGACCGCGCTGATGCTGAGCGTCACCCTCGGCACCGTGCTCTGCCAGCGGATCGGCCTTCCGGGGCGCTCCGTCGCGGCCGGCCCGTCCTACACGGTGGCGCTCGGCCGGCCCGCTCCGTAGAGCCGCGTCCGGTCGGACGGGATGCGCCCGAGGCTCGGGACGGTGTCGCGCGGTGGGGCCGCGCCGGTCGAGCGGGATCAGGGCCAGACGCGGATCGCCACCGGGCGGCGCAGCAGGTCGCGGTCGGAGGTGATCGTGCAGCCCTCCGCGCGCAGGCTCGCGTAGGTCAGCAGCGCCCGGTCGCCGACGTCGTCGAAATTGCGGCCGCGCGCGTCCGGGTCGAGCAGCGACGGGTAGGCGAGGAGCGGCACCGTCGCCGCGCACGGGTCGTCGTAGAGGGTCGCGCCCTCGAGCAGCAGGCGCGGGCTGTCCCAGGCGATCAGGTCGCGGGAGGTGGTCCAGTAGAAGCCCGACCGGGGAAAGCCCTCCCCCGCCTTGGCCATGAACACGGCGATCCAGGCGCCCGTGCCGCGGTGCCGGACGACGGCGCCGACCGGGCCCGGGAACGGCCCGACCGGCCGGCAGGTCGCCGTGTTCGGGCGGGCGGCGCGGTAGGGGTCCGGGAAGGCGGCGGTGAAGCCGGTGCCGGTCCAGGCCCGCCAGCGGGCCGGGTCGGCCGGGTCGTCGCTGCGGAACAGGCAGACCCCGGCCTCCTGATCGCTGCCGGGCCGGGTCCAGCCGGTGGTCGAGGCGAGGAAGTACCGCCACGTCCCGTCCGCGACGATGTTCGACGGGTTGAAGAAGCCGCGGTGGCGGCCCTGGTCGACCTCCTGCCGGAACGGCGCCCCGGCGACCACGACAGGCGGGCTCTGGCGCTTGAAGCTGCGGCCGCCATCCGTCGAGGCTGCGGCCGTGATCGTGTTGTACCAGCAGGCCATGTAGCTGGCCGCCGGGCAGCGGCCGGGATGCTCGTTGGCCTGGTACTCGTGGTGGAGGAGCGCGGCCACGCGGCTCCCGTCCTCGGTCCAGGTGGCGGTGATCCAGGAGCGGTCGTCGTAGGTGGCCGGATCGGGCTTCTCGCCCGAATCGAGCACCACCGCGCAGTCGATCTTGAGATGCTCGAGGTCGGGACCGCGCAGCGCCCGGTTGCGGTAATGCATCCCGTAGAGCGCCACCGCGCCCGACGCGTCCCGGAAGGCGCGCGCCGGCGCGTCGGGCACGTCGGCGCCGTCGCAGGCGTCGCGCCCCGCCTTGAAGACGAGCGCGGGCGGCCCGACCAGCGTCAGCGCCGAGAGCGGCGGCTCGGGCGCGGCCGCGGCAACGCGCGGGAGGAGCGCCAGGGATAGCGCCAGGGGGAGCGCCAGGGAAAGCGTCGGCAGGATCCGGCGCGCCGCCGTCCCGGAGCCGGTTGGGCGCGCGGCGCGCGTCCGTCCGGCGATCCCGTTCGCCCAACCCATGATCGCCACCCGGCTGCGTCCCGGCCGCGCCTGGACAAACAGGCGGAGATTCGCTTGAGAACCATTACAGAGTGCTTGCCGCCGACCGGACGCGCGCGGCCCGACCGAAAGTCATCCATGGTTCTCCTGATCCTCGGGCTGGTGCTGTTCCTCGGCACGCACGCCTTCTCGATGGCCCGCACCCGCCGCGCCGCGATCGTCGGCCGGATCGGCGAGGGCCGCTACAAGCTCGGCTACACCGCCCTGTCGCTGCTCGGGCTCGTGCTGATCGGGATCGGCTTCCACGATTACCGGCTCGCCGGCTATATCCCGGTCTGGGACCCGCCCGTCTGGACGCGCCACCTCGCCCTGACGCTGGTCTGGGCCGCCTTCGTGTGCCTCGCGGCCGCCTACCTGCCGGGCCATATCCGCGCCAAGGCCAAGCACCCGATGCTGCTCGCCGTGAAGATCTGGGCGACGGCGCACCTCCTCGCCAACGGCGATCTCGGCTCGATGCTGCTGTTCGGCGGCTTCCTTGCCTGGGCGGTGACCGCCCGGATCAGCGCCAAGCGCCGGGGCCTCGCCCCGGGGGCGGTCGCGGCCCAGCACGGCGGTCCGGCGGCGGCCCCGCTGGGCTGGCGCAACGACGTCCTGGCCCTGGTGATCGGCACGGCCGCATGGTTCGTCTTCGCCCGCTACCTGCACTACCCGGTGATCGGCGTGCCGGTCTGGCCGGGTACCCCGGCCTGAGCCGGCCCCCGAGACGACACCCGAGGCGGCCCCGAGACATGGCCTGTCGCCAACCCGGCGCCCGTGTGTTAGGCGCGGGGCCCGAACGCGACGAGGTGGCCCGCTGAGATCATGCGGGCCGGGATAGAATGGCCGAGAACAACGAGTTCCTCCGCGAAGTCGACGAGGATTACCGCCGCGACCGGATCCTCCAGATCTGGAAGCGCTACAGCGGCGTGATCATCGCGCTCGCCGTGCTGCTGGTGGCGGGCGTCGCGGGCTGGCGCTACTGGCAGGCCCAGCAGCGCGCGGCGGCCGAGGTGGCCTCGGTGCAGTTCGACGACGCCAACCGCCTCGCCAAGGACGGCAAGGTCGCGGAGGCCGACAAGGCCTTCGACGCCCTCGAGGCGCAGGGCCCGGCGGGCTACCGCCTGCTCGCCCGGTTCCGGGCGGCGGCCGAGACCGGCAAGCGCGACCCGGCGGCCGGGGCCGCGGAGTTCGACAAGCTCGCCGACGATACCGGCCTCGGCGACGGCCTGCGCGACCTCGCGCGCCTGCGCGCCGCGCTGCTGCGCCTCGACGGAGCGAACCCGGATCCGGCGCTCGCCAACCTCCAGGGCCTCGCCGCCGGGACGCCGTTCCGCCACACGGCCCGCGAGATGCTGGGCCTCGCCGCCCTGAAGAAGGGCGATTACGAGGACGCCAGCCGCTGGTTCGACCAGATCGTGGCCGATCCCGACACGCCGCGGAACCTGCGCGAGCGGATCGAGGTCTACGCGGCGATCGTCGCGGGCGGCCCCGTGACGGTGACCGCGGCCAAGCCCGAGCCCGCCGCGCCGCCGCCGCCGATCACGCGCTGATTTCATCGTCCGGACTGTCTCGAGAACCACCATGGATATGCCGACCGTCGCGATCGTCGGGAGGCCGAACGTCGGCAAGTCGACCCTGTTCAACCGCCTCGTGGGCAAGAAGCTCGCGCTGGTCGACGACCGCCCGGGCGTGACCCGCGACCGGCGCGAGGGCGACGTCGCGTTCGGCGGCCTCCAGTTCCGGGTGATCGACACCGCCGGCCTGGAAGAGGCCGACGAGAAGACCCTCACGGGCCGGATGCGGATGCAGACCGAGGCGGCGATCCTCGCCGCCGACGTGGTCCTGTTCGTGATCGACGCCCGCGCCGGCGTGCTTCCGGCCGACCAGCCCTTCGCCGAGCTGGTGCGCCGCGCCGGCTGCCCGGTGATCCTGATCGCCAACAAGGCCGAGGGCGGCGCCGGCCTCGCCGGCGCCTACGAGGCCTTCACCCTCGGGCTCGGCGACCCGATCCCGTTCTCCGCCGAGCACGGCGAGGGCCTGGGCGAGCTGCACGAGGCGCTCAAGGGCGCCCTGCCCCAGCGCGACGAGGACGAGGAGGCCGACGACGACGCCCCCGGCGGCCGCGCCCTGAAGGTCGCGATCGTGGGCCGCCCGAATGCCGGCAAGTCGACCCTGATCAACAACATGCTCGGTGAGGACCGGCTGCTCGTCGGCCCCGAGGCCGGCATCACCCGCGACTCGATCTCCCTGGACTGGGAGTGGCGCGGGCGGCGGATCAAGCTGCACGACACCGCCGGGATGCGCCGCCGCGCCCGGATCGACGACAAGCTGGAGAAGCTCGCGGTCTCGGACGGCCTGCGCGCGGTGCGCTTCGCCGAGGTGGTGGTGGTGCTCCTCGACGCGACGATCCCGTTCGAGAAGCAGGACCTCACCATCGTCGACCTCGTCGAGAGCGAGGGCCGCGCCCTGGTGATCGGCCTCAACAAGTGGGATCTGGTCGCCGACCAGCCGGGCCTGCTCAAGCAGCTCCGCGAGGATTGCACCCGGCTGCTGCCGCAGGTGCGCGGCGTCGGTGTCGTGCCGCTCTCGGGTCTCGCCGGCGACGGCGTCGACAAGCTGATGCAGGCGGTGGTGCAGGCCGCCGAGGTCTGGGACCGGCGCGTCTCGACCTCGCGCATCAATGACTGGCTGAACGAGGCCACCTCCCGCAACCCGCCGCCGGCGGTGTCGGGCCGGCGGATCAAGATCCGCTACGCTACCCAGGTGAAGAGCCGGCCACCGCACTTCGCGCTGTTCGGCAACCAGCTCAACGCCCTGCCGAAATCCTACACGCGCTACCTCGTGAACGGCCTGCGCGAGGCGTTCGACCTGCCGGGCACGCCGATCCGCCTGTCCCTGCGCACCTCGCAGAACCCGTTCGACAAGGGCTGATCCGAGCTCCTGTCGTCCTTGCGAGCGGAGCGAAGCAACCCAGTGTCGCGCCGCGCTGGTCGAGGTCGCGGCACCCCGGGTCACGTCGCTCCGCTCGTGATGACGGCGCGGATGCGGCAGTGCTCAGCGCGCCGCGTCGGCGATCCAGTCCACCGCGGCCGCCAGCGCGGCGCGCTCGTCCTGATCCGCGGCGAGCGCGGCCTCGTAGGCCGCGATCTGCCCGTCCGCGCTGGTCCCCTCGGCCACGATCGCCCGCGCGCGGGCCACGTCCGCCGCGCAGCCGAGAGCGTCCGCGTCCTCGGCCACCAGCGTGAGCACCGCCTCCAGCGCCTCGGCGAACGGCACGGCCTCGCCGCGCGCCTCGTCGATCAGGGACGCGGCGACGCCGCTGTGCTGGGCGCGCCAGAGATTCTCCGAGGCCAGCGCCCGCGAGACGCCGTCGAGCCCGGCATGGAGGTCCGGCCGGCGCGCGCACAGGCGCACGAGGCAGCGGAACAGCGCGGCGACGCAGAGCGAATCGTCGAGGCGCGTGCAGGCGTCGACGATGCGCAGCTCCAGGGTCGGGAACTTGATGGAGGGCCGCAGCGACCACCACAGGAAGCTCGCGTCCGCGATGGCGCCCGACCGGGTCATGATGGCGACGAACCGCGCGTGGGCGTCCGAGTCAGTGAACAGTTCCGGCAGGCCGGTGCGCGGCAATTCCCCGAAGACGCTGAGCCGGTAGGCCCGCAGGCCCGTCGCCTCGCCCTGCCAGAACGGCGAGGAGGCCGACAGCGCGAGCAGCAGCGGCTGGAACGGCAGCAGCCGGTTCATCAGGTCGACCCGGGCGTCGGGGTCCGGAACCTCGACGTGGACGTGCATGCCGCAGATCAGGGCCCGCCGCGCCGCGATGCCGACATCCGACAGGATGCCCTTGTAGCGCGCGCCGTCGGTGGCGGTCTGGCGCGACCAGCGCGCCAGGGGGTGCGTGCCGCAGGCCAGCAGCCGCAGGCCGTTCTCGGCCGCGATCCCGGCGAGCTGCCGCCGCTGGCCGCCGAGATTCTCCCGGGCGGCCGCCGCGTCAGTGAGCGGCGGCGTGCAGACCTCGACCTGCGCGGCGACCAGCTCGCGGCCCGTCTCGGGGAGCTCCGCCTTGACCCGCGCGTGGAAGGCGGCGAGGTCGCCCCGCGGCGTCCCCCGGGTCTCGGCATCGGCCAGGAAGTACTCCTCCTCGATGCCGAAGCGGTAGCTCGGGGTGCTCATCGTGGTCTCCGGAAAACGCGACGCGTGCGCGCCAACGCGCCGGCGGGGACGAAGGTGCCGCTCAGGGCGTCCGCAGCGGCCCGCCGACCAGCCAAGCGGGGTCGAACCAGCGGTCGGCCTCGCCGTCGTAGGGCAGGCGCGTGATGTCCCAGTTCTGGATGTACCGCGCGTAGACGTTCCACACCGCGATCCCGCCGCCGACGAAGATCCGCCGCCCGGGATAGCGCTTGAGCACCGCCTCCGGATCCTCGTGGCTGCGGATCACGTCGATCGTGCGGTCCTTGAAGGCGAATTCGGGCACCGAGGCCACGGTCTTCGGCCCGGCGATCAGCACGTGGCCCATGGTGAGGGCGAAGAAGCGCGTGACGTCCTCCACGAAGAGCGGGTCGGTGTTGCCCTCCCAGGGCAGGTGGCCGTTGAGGCCGAGCTGGCCTCGCAGGCCGATCGCGCAGATGCAGCGGACGTCGATCATCGTGATGAACTCAGAGAGGAAGATCAGGCCCGTCCTATACAACCCCTCATCCCGAGATGCCCGCGCGAGCGGACCGCGAAGGAGGGCGCCAGGGATCGCGCGACCTCCGGGCCGTTCTCTCGAGGCCTCCGCTTCGCTCCGGCACCTCAGGATGAGGCAGGCGGTGGGATGTGCGTTCGAATAACAGCGCAGGGGCTCACTCGGGTGCGCGGAAACTCAGCACCCGGTCGGTGGGGAAATCGTAGAGCTTGCCGGTCTCGGTCCAGTCCGGGGACGCGAGCCGCACGAAATGGGGCGCGAGCTCCTCGGGCGTCCGGAGGGTCTCGGGGTCCTCGCCGGGCATGGCCGAGCGGCGCATGCCGGTCCGCAGGGGGCCGGGATTGAGCAGCATGGCCCGGATCGCCGCGCTCTCGTTCTCGGCCGCGTAGGTCCGCACCAGGGCCTCCAGCGCCGCCTTCGAGACCGAGTAGGGCCCCCAGTAGGGCCGGCACTTCGAGGCGGCCCCCGACGAGACGAAGATCGCCCGGCCGGCGTCCGACATGCGCAGCAGCGGGTCGAGGGAGCGGATCAGGCGCCAGTTGGCGGTGACGTTCACGTCCATCACCTGCCCCCAGATCTTCGGGGTGATGTGGCCGATCGGCATGAGCGCGCCGAGGATGCCGGCATTGGCGACCAGGATGTCGAGGCGCTTCCAGCGCTCGTTGATCGCCGCGCCCAGGCGGTCGATCGCGTCGTAGTCGGCGAGGTCGAACGGCACCAGGGTGGCGCTGGAGCCGGCCGCCCGGACGGCGTCGTCGAGCTCCTCGAGGGCGCCCACGGTCCGGGCCACCGCGATGACGTGCGCGCCGGCCCCGGCCAGCGCCAGGGCGGCGGCGCGCCCGATGCCGCGGGACGCGCCGGTGACGACCGCGACGCGGCCTTCCAGGGGTCTTTGGGAGTCAGCCATGGGGAGCACGTAGCGCATTCCCGCGCCAAGGGTCGAGGAGTCCGGTTTCAAATGGCCAGTAACCGGGCCCTTTCGACCACTTTCGGTCGATGGCCCCGACCCGCGTCTTTGCGAGCGCAGCGAAGCAATCCAGGCGGCGCCATGCTCACCGATGTTGCGCTACCCTGGATTGCTTCGCTCCGCTCGCAAAGACGGCTGTGCCGAAGCCGTGTCTCTGCTTTGCCGGTCGCGCCCTTCCGGAGAGGCTCAGTCGGCCTCGGCCAGCATGGCGAAGCGCTTCGGGCCGGCGATGGACAGGTCGGTCAGGCCGGTCGGGTAGTCGCCCGTGAAGCAGTGGTCGGTGTATTGCGGGCAGGCCGCGTTGCGCGCCTCCTCGCCCATCGCCCGGTAGAGGCCGGGAATCGACAGGAAGGCCAGCGAATCGGCGCCGATATACTTGCGCATGGCCTCGAGATCGTGGGTCGCGGCGAGCAGCTTCTCCCGCTCGGGCGTGTCGATCCCGTAGAAGTCCGGGTAGGTGATCGGCGGAGAGGCGATCCGGAAATGGACCTCCGCGGCGCCGGCCTCGCGCATCATCCGGACGATCTTCACCGAGGTCGTGCCGCGCACGAGGCTGTCGTCCACGAGGACGATGCTTTTGCCCTCGATCGCCGCGCGGTTGGCCGAGTGCTTCATCCGGACGCCGAGCTCGCGCACCGACTGGGTCGGCTGGATGAAGGTCCGGCCGACATAGTGGTTGCGGATGATGCCCATCTCGAACGGGATCCCGGTCTCCTGCGAGAAGCCGAGCGCCGCCGGCACGCCGGAATCCGGCACCGGCACGACGATGTCGGCGGGCGCCGCGGCCTCGCGGGCCAGCTCCCGGCCGATCGCCTTGCGCACCGCGTAGACGCTCTTGCCGTTCACCACCGAGTCCGGCCGGGCGAAGTAGATGTACTCGAAGATGCAGGGCCGCATCGGCACGGCGTCGGCGAAGCGGATCGACTCGATCCCCTCCTCGGAGATCACCACGATCTCGCCGTTCTCGATGTCGCGCACGAAGCGGGCGCCGATGATGTCGAGCGCGCAGGTCTCGGAGGCCAGCATGTAGCGGCCGTCGAGCTCGCCCAGCACCAGCGGGCGGATGCCCAGCGGGTCGCGGGCGCCGATCAGCTTCTTGTTGGTCAGCGCCACGATCGCGTAGGCGCCCTGGATCGCCTGCAGGGCGTCGATGAAGCGCTCGATGATCCGCGGCTTCCGCGAGCGGGCCGCGAGGTGCAGGATCACCTCGGTGTCGGAGGTCGACTGCGTGATCGCGCCGTCGCGCACGAGGTCGCGGCGGATCGACAGGGCGTTGGTGAGGTTGCCGTTGTGGGCGACCGCGAGGCCGCCGCTGGCGAGCTCCGCGAAGAGCGGCTGGACGTTGCGCAGGATCGTGCCGCCGGTGGTCGAGTAGCGCACGTGCCCGATGGCGGCGCGGCCCTTGAGGCGGGCGATCGTGTCGCCGTCGGAGAAGGAATCGCCGACGAGGCCGGGGCGGCGCTCGGAGTGGAAGACGGAGCCGTCGAAGGAGACGATGCCGGCCGCCTCCTGGCCCCGGTGCTGCAGGGCGTGCAGGCCCAGCGCGACGATCGCGGAGGCGTCCGGATGGCCGAAGATCCCGAAGACCCCGCACTCCTCGCGCAGCGTGTCGCCGTCGAGGTCGAGATCGAAGGTGTCGGTGGTGGCGGCGGCGTGTGACATGGGGCTGTCGATCACTCACAGATCCCGGCGGCGACGGGCCGGCGCGCCGGTCGTCGCGGAAGCAATCCGTACACCACCGGAACCGCTATCTAGGCGTTCCGCGCGATGAGACCTACGGCGAATACCGCAGATCAGCGTCGCGTCGGGGTCGGCGCGGTCTCGGTCCGGCGCTGCGGCGCGGCGTCGGTCTCGGCCGGTGCGTCGGCGGAGTCGCTCGGCGGCGCGCCGGTCTTCGGCTTCTTGAACTGCTTGAGGAAGCCTTCCGGATTCTCGGGCAGCTGCGCCACCAGGGCGTCTCCGGACTTCTCCAGCATCGGGCGCGTGCGGGCCTGGGCGGCCCAGTCCGGCACCTTGCCCTGCACCAGCCAGGACAGGAACACCCAGCCGATCACGCAGATCAGGAAGCCGCGGGCCGCGCCGAACAGGAAGCCGAGGGAGCGGTCGACCGCGCCGATCCGCGAGTCGAGCACGACGTCGGAGATCTTCACCGTGATGATGGACACGATGATCAGGGTGCCGAGGAAGATCGCCGCGATCGACGCCACCAGCGCCACGGTGTCGCTGTTCACGTGCTGCTTCACGGTGGGCAGCAGCATGGGGTGGAGCGTCCACGCGACGGCGGCAGCCGCCACCCAGGCGACGATCGCCAGGACCTCGCGGGTCACACCACGCACGGCCGCGAGCAGCGCGGAGACCGCGACGATGCCGAGCACGGCGAGATCCAGGACGGTAAACGGCATCGTTGAGCTTTTTGGTACCCGCGGGGATGGCGCGTCGGCCGTGCGGCTCCCCCGGACCGCGGCGGATTTATACCAAGCCCGACCTCGGCCGTCACCCTGGCGCGCCCGCCTGATCGCGCGCCTGTGCCGTCCATGCATCAGACCGTGCATCGGACGCGCCGATCACCGTGGCGCGACCCGCCGCGCGGAATGCTCGGCTCCACCCGGGCACCGTCCCGGTGCTATGGGTCGCGCCCGGGGTCCGGTCCGCGCGTCCGGACTCCCGGTGGCGAATGGATGGAGGCGTTCCGCGTGTCCGAGGCCGGACCTGTGACGGAGATCGGCGCCCACGGCGCCCGGCTGACGATCGACCTCGGGGCGATCGCGGCCAACTGGCGGTTCCTGGCGGCCCGCGGCGCGGGCGTCGACTGCGCCGCCGTGGTGAAGGCCGATGCCTACGGCTGCGGCGTCGGCCGCGTCGGGCCGGCCCTGTGGGCCGCCGGCTGCCGGACCTTCTTCGTCGCGCACCTGTCCGAGGGCGTCGCCGCCCGGGCCGCCCTGCCGGACGCCGCGATCTACGTCCTGAACGGTCTGCCCCCGGGCGCCGCGGCGGCCTTCGCGGCCCACGGTCTGCGCCCGGTGCTCGGCAGCGTCGAGGAGCTGTCGGACTGGGCGGCGTTCCCGGGGAACCGCCCGCCCGCGGCGCTGCACGTCGATACCGGCATGAACCGGCTCGGCCTGTCGGTGCCCGAGGCGCTGGACCTCGCCGGGGACGCGCGGATCGCGGCCGCCGGGATCGACCTGCTGCTCAGCCACTTCGTCAGCGCCGAGAAGCCGGAGGACCCGGTCAACGCCCGTCAGATCGCCGATTTCGCGCGGGTCCGGGCGGCCTATCCCGGGCTCCGGGCCTCGCTGGCGAACTCGTCGGGCATCTTCCTCGACGGGGCCCGGCACGACCTGCTGCGGCCGGGCTACGCCCTGTTCGGCGGCAACCCGACGCCGGGCGCCGCGAACCCGATGCGCCCGGTGGTGCGGCTGGAGGCGGCGATCGTGCAGGTGCGCGGCGTCGCGGCCGGCGCCACCGCGGGCTACAACGGCCGCTGGACCGCCGCCGCGCCGAGCCGGCTGGCGACCCTCTCGCTCGGTTACGCCGACGGCCTCCCCCGGGCGATCAGCGAGCGAGGCCAGGCGCTGGTCGGCGGCGTGCCGTGCCCGATCCTGGGCCTCGTCTCCATGGACCTGATCATCCTCGACGTCACGGCGGCGCCCGCGGCCCGGCGCGGGGCGGAGGCGGTGCTGATCGGCGACAGCCTCGACATCGACGCGGTCGGCCGCGCCGCCGGCACGATCGGCTACGAGATCCTGACCGGGCTGGGTTCTCGGTATGTTCGAACTTATGTAGGCTGACGCGACTCCACCCTGACACGCCGGACCGCCGGCGCCCGGACCCGTATGGCCAAGATCCACCAGACCTTCGTCTGCCAGTCCTGCGGGGCGGTCTACAACCGCTGGCGCGGGCGCTGCGAGGCCTGCAACGGCTGGAACACGATCGTCGAGGAGGCGCCCTCGGCCCCCGGCCAGTCCGGGCCGGCGGCGACCCGGCCGTCGCGCAACCGCGGCCGGGTCTTCCCCCTCGAGGGCCTGACCGGCGAGGCCAAGGAGGCGCCGCGCATCCCCTCGGGGATCGGCGAGCTCGACCGGGTGACCGGCGGCGGCTTCGTGCGCGGCTCGGTGATCCTGCTCGGCGGCGATCCCGGCATCGGCAAGTCGACCCTGCTGATGCAGGCCTCGGCCGCCATGGCGGGCACGGGCGAGCGGGTCGCCTACATCTCGGGCGAGGAGGCGGTCGGGCAGGTGCGCCTGCGGGCCGAGCGACTGGGCCTGAGCGCGCGCCCGGTCCAGCTCGCCGCCGAGACCAACGTCGAGGACATCGTCGAGACCCTGAGCCAGGGGCGCCCGCCCGCGCTGGCGATCATCGACTCGATCCAGACCATGTGGACCGAGACGGTGGAATCGGCCCCCGGCACGGTCACGCAGGTCCGCTCCTCGGCCCAGGCGCTGATTCGCTTCGCCAAGACCACCGGCACGGCGGTGATCCTGGTCGGCCACGTCACCAAGGACGGGCAGATCGCCGGCCCGCGGGTGGTGGAGCACATGGTCGACGCGGTCGCCTCCTTCGAGGGCGACCAGGGCCACCATTTCCGCATCCTGCGCGCCGTGAAGAATCGGTTCGGGCCGACCGACGAGATCGGCGTGTTCGAGATGACCGACGCCGGCCTCAGCGAGGTGCCGAACCCGTCGGCGCTGTTCCTGGCCGGCCGCGACCACCAGGCGGCGGGCACCGCGGTCTTCGCCGGCATGGAGGGCACGCGGCCGCTGCTGGTGGAGATCCAGGCGCTGGTGGCGCCCTCGTCGCTCGGCATGCCCCGGCGCGCCGTGGTCGGCTGGGACCCGAACCGGCTGTCGATGGTGCTCGCCGTGCTGGAAGCCCACGGCGGCATCCGGCTCGGCAGCCACGACGTCTATTTGAATGTTGCCGGAGGCTTGCGCATCACCGAGCCGGCAGCGGATCTGGCGGTGGCGGCAGCGCTGGTCTCGTCGCTGTCGGGGGCCGTGCTGCCGCCCGAGACGGTCTATTTCGGCGAGATCGGCCTGTCGGGGGCGATCCGGCCCGTAGCGCAGGCCGGCTCCCGGCTGAAGGAGGCGCAGAAGCTCGGCTTCGCCAAGGCGCTGATCCCGCAGGGCCGCGGCGAGGGCGAGAAGGCGCTCTCCGTGGAGACGCTGCGCCACATCGCCGACCTGGTGGCGGGCATCAGCGCGGGCGCGCCGCGGCGGGGATCCGGCCAGCGCGGGCGGCAGCCGGCCCGCTACGCCGACGAGGAGATGTGAGCGCGTCCGTCCTTGCGAGCGGAGCGAAGCAATCCAGGGATGCGCTACGGTCGGGAAGGGCCCGTTGCCCTGGGTTGCTTCGCTGCGCTCGCTAGGACGGAGGCGGTCAGCCCCCCGTCACGCTCATGTGCCGCGGCACGGCGGCCGGGCGCTGGCGCTCGATGACGAAGTCGTGGCCCTTGGGCTTGCGGGTGATCGCCTCTACCACCGCCGCGGCCAGCACCGCGTCGTCCTGGGAGGCGCGCAGGACCGCGCGCAGGTCGGCCGAATCCTCCTGGCCGAGGCACATGTAGAGCTGGCCCGTGCAGGTCAGGCGAACCCGGTTGCAGCTCTCGCAGAAATTGTGGGTCAGCGGCGTGATGAAGCCGAGCTTCCCGCCGGTTTCCTCGACCCGCACGTAGCGCGCCGGGCCGCCGGTGCGGTCGGGCAGCGGCGTGAGGGTGTAGCGGGTCTCCAGGCGCTGCCGGGCCACCGACAGGGGCAGGAACTGGTCGGTCCGGTCGGCCTCGATCTCGCCGAGCGGCATGACCTCGATCAGCGTCATGTCCATGCCGAGGCCGTGGGCCCAGGCGATCATGCCGGGGATCTCGTCGGCGTTGACGTCGCGCAGCGCCACCGCGTTGATCTTCACCTTCATCCCGGCGGCCCGCGCCGCCGCGATGCCGTCGAGCACCACCTTGAGGTCGCCGCGGCGGGTGAGCGCCCGGAACTTGTCCGGGTCGAGGGTGTCGAGGGAGACGTTGATCCGGCGCACGCCGAGGCTCGCCAGCTCGTCGGCGTAGCGCGTGAGCTGCGTGCCGTTGGTGGTGAGCGTCAGCTCCTCCAGCGCCCCCGAATCGAGGTGGCGCGAGAGCCGGCGGAACAGGTGCATGATGTCCCGGCGCACGAGCGGCTCGCCGCCCGTGATCCGGAGCTTGCGCACGCCGCGGGCGATGAACACGCCGCAGAGCCGGTCCAGCTCCTCCAGGGTCAGCAGGTCGCGCTTGGGCAGGAACTCCATGTGCTCGGACATGCAGTAGGCGCAGCGCAGGTCGCAGCGATCCGTCACCGAGATGCGCAGGTACGAGATCGCCCGCTGGAACGGGTCGATCAGCGGCGCCGGCCCGGCGGTCGCGCCGAGAGCGGACGTCTGCGGCGTCAGGGAGCTGTCATCGAGCATCGTCCGGCATATGATGCCACCGGCGGTCGCGGGCAAGCCGATCCCGCGCCGCAGCCCCAGATTGCGTGAGGAGTGTGACCCGTGACCGAGGATCTGTGGCCGACCGAGATCCGCCTGTCGGCCGACCGGCGGGTGCTCAGCGTCGCCTTCGAGGACGGTGCGCGCTACGCCCTGCCGGCCGAGTACCTGCGCGTGTCGAGCCCCTCGGCCGAGGTGCAGGGCCACTCGCCGCAGGAGCGGAAGGTGATCGGCGGCAAGCGCGCCGTGGCGATCCTGGCGGTGGAGCCGGTCGGCAACTACGCGGTGAAGCTCGGCTTCGACGACATGCACGACACCGGCATCTACGGCTGGGGCTACCTCCACACCCTGGGCCGCGAGTACGAGACGCGCTGGAACACCTATCTCGGCGAGCTCGCCGAGCGCGGCCTGGACCGCGAGACCGCGCGCACCGCCCCGGTGAAGCAGGGCGGGGGCTGCGGGTCGGGCTCGTGCGGCTGCCACTGAGGGCAGCTGCTCCCGCTTACCCCGGCCCCGAGCCTCGTCTTTGCGAGCGGAGCGAAGCAATCCAGAGTGGCGCCACGATTTTCGGCGTCGCGCACCCCTGGGTCGCTTCGCTGCGCTCGCGATGACGGCGTCGAGCCGCTGAGTGGGCCGGCGGCTTGCATCGCGCACCCGTCAGCCCACCACCTTCGGAGCCGCCATGGCCTTCGCCTGCACCATCCCCGCGACGCCCACGATCCAGCAGGACGACGCCGCCGTGCGCATCACCCGCTGGGACTTCCCGCCCGGCGGCGTGACCGGCTGGCACGAGCACGGCTGGCCCTACTTCGTGGTGATGCTGGTGGACGGGATCCTGCGCGTCCACGACGGCGCGGCGGTCAGCGAGACGGCCCTCGCGGCCGGGCAATCCTACATGCGCCCGGCGGGCATTCGGCACGACGTGATGAACGGGTCCGACCACCCGATCGCGTTCGTCGAGATCGAGGTGAAGCGTCCGGACGCGCTGGTGACCCTGCCCTGATCCGGTTTCCGTTTGAACGCTTCGGTTGATGTGCCTATCCCGTCATCACGAGCGAAGCGAAGTGACCCAGGGCAGCGCGACCTCTGCAGGCGTGGCGCCGCTGGATTGCTTCGCTCCGCTCGCAAAGACGGCCGCGCCGAAGCCATCAACCGGAAACCCTACGAAACGCGAACAGGGCCGACCTCGCGGCCGGCCCCCTCGTCGAAGCTCCGAAAAGGAATCAGCGCTGGACGATGACCTTCGTGCCGACCTTGGCGCGGGTGTAGAGGTCCGTCACGTCGTCGTTGGTCATGCGGATGCAGCCCGACGAGACGGCCGTGCCGATCGTCTCCGGCTCGTTGGAGCCGTGAATGCGGTAGATCGAGCCGCCGAGATACATGGCGCGGGCGCCGAGCGGGTTCTCGAGGCCGCCCTTCATGTAGCGCGGCAGGTCGGGCCGGCGCTTCAGCATGGTCGACGGCGGGCGCCAATCCGGCCACTCGCGCTTCATCGTGATGGTCTGCACACCGCCCCAGGTGAAGCCCGGCCGGCCGACGCCGACGCCGTAGCGCAGGGCCTGGCCGCCGCCGAGCACGTAGTAGAGCCGCCGCTCGGCGGTGGAGACGACGATCGTGCCGGCGCCGTAGGGGCCGTTATAGGCCACCGTCTCGCGCGGGATCGCCGACATCTGCGGGACCGCCGCGTCGGCGTTCAGCGGGTCGGCGGGGTTCAGGGAGGCGTTGGCCACCGGCACCGCGACGGTCTCGACGGCCTGCGGGCGGACGCGCACGGTGAGCGCGTCGTTCAGCGGCTGGCGGGTCAGCGGGTCGATCTCGTAGGCCAGTGCCGGCGCGGCGCAGGCGGCCGCGCCGAGAAGCCCGATCAGGGCGGGGAGAAAACGACGCATCAAAGCCTCTCGGGGCAGGCGCGGACTATGGCGGGAACGCGGCGAAGACCGCGGCACGATGCCGTGCCGATCCTCGCCAAGGGGTAAACGCTCGCGCCTCAAATCCAAGCCTGAAACCGCCCGGCCGGGGCGGTTCCGCCTGCCCGTGACTCGATGGCAACACTGTGGCAGCTTGGCCGTAAGAGCCAGGATGACGGGCGCGGATCCGCGCGTTCGCGCTCCCCGTCAGGCCTCGTCGGCGGCGAGCCAGATCGCCGGCTCGCGCGCGGCCGGGCGGAGGGGGGCCGGCGCGGCGGGCAGGCCGCGCAGCTGGGCGAGTTCGGCGAGCTCCGGCGCCTGCGCGGTGTCGTCGGCGTTCAGGAACAGGCCCCGCGCCCGGGCGGCGCGGCCGAGATCGGCCCGGCTGGTCCAGACGCTCTGGGCCGGGCTCGTGAGCAGCGCCAGGGCGATCGGCGCCAGCCAGAGGGCGAGCCACGGGTTCCCGACGAGGACCAGGGCGAGCACCATCAGCGCGCCGACCACCACGGCGTCGGCCTGGAGCCGGAACGCCTCCGCCCAGGAGACCTGCCGGTCGTCCCGGTCCTGCGTCTCCCAGCGGACCACCCGGCCGAAGAAGGTCGAGACCACGGCGCCGGCGGTGAACAGGGTCAGGACCGGCCACAGGATCACCCACACCGCCTGCTCCAGGGCGGCGCTCGCGAGCAGCGCCCGCGCGCCGCCGAAGGCCGCCCGGCGCTCCGCGGAGGCGAGGACGTGGCCGAGGCTCAGGAGCTTCGGCAGGGCCAGCACGGCGACGCTGAGGGCGGCGAGCGCGTGGGCGGCGGCGCCCTGCCCGGTCAGACCGTAGGCCAGGAGGCCGAGATCGCCGGTCCGGGCGGCCTGCCACGCGGCGAGGCCCAGGAAGGCGATCCAGAGCGGCAGCACCCCGTACGAGAGGATGCCGACGAGGAGGTGCCAGCGGCTCGCGCCGTGAAGGCCCGCCCAGGGCAGCACCCGCAGGTGCTGGAGGTTGCCCTGGCACCAGCGGCGCTCGCGGCCGAGCAGGTCGACGAGGTTGGTGGGCATCTCCTCCCAGGTGCCGCCCATCTCGGGCAGCAGCCGCACCTCCCAGCCGGCGCGCACCATCAGCGCGCCCTCGACGATGTCGTGGCACAGGATCTCGCCGCCGAGCGGCTCCCGGCCCGGGAGCTTCGGGAGCTGCGCGTTCTCCGCGAAGGCCTCGACCCGCAGGATCGCGTTGTGGCCCCAGTAGCTGCCCTCCGGGCCCTGCCAGGTCTCCAGGCAGCGCAGGGCCAGCGGCGCGTAGAGCCGGACGGCGAATTGCTGGATGCGCGCGAAGAGCGTGTCCCGGCCGGCCGCGTACGAGACGGTCTGGATCAGGCCGGTGCGCGGGCTCGCCTGCATCAGCCCGACGAGCCGGCCCATGGCCGCGCCGGTCATCAGGCTGTCGGCGTCCAGCACGATCATGAAGGCGTACTCGCCGCCGTAGGTGCGGCAGAACTCGCCGATATTGCCGGCCTTGCGGCCGACATTCTCCGTCCGGCGCCGGTAGCGGATCCGCGGCAGCGCCGGGTCGGAGGCCGCCCAGGCCTGGATGCGGGCGTACTCGTGCTCCTCCACGGCGGCGATCGCGCCGTCCCGTGTGTCGGAGAGGACGAAGATGTCGATGCCCCGCGCCTCGGCGCGGGCGAGCGACCGGGCCATCACCCGCAGGCGGGCGAAGACCGCGACCGCGTCCTCGGCGTGGATCGCCACCACGGCGGCGGTGCGTCCGGCCCCGGCCGGCACGGCGCCCGCCTGCTCGGAGCGGCGCTCCAGCGCGGACTTCGCCCGGTCGCCCAGGAGGGCCGCGACGAACCCGTAGACGTACTGGCAGGCGACGAAGGCCTGCCAGCCCATCACGAGGCCGAACAGCACCAGGACCGCCCAGGCCAGCGGGCTGACACCCGCCGGGTAGGCGAGCGCGGCGAGCCAGACGAGGCCGCCGGCGGTGGCGAGGCTCGGGACGGCCAGGGCGAGGCGGCGGGCGCGCAGGGCGCCGCGCGGCGCGTCGGTCCAGACCTCGCGGCAGGCTGCGTTCTCCGACGGATCGGGTATGGCGGGAGCCGCGTTCCGGTGCGACCGCTCGGCGGAGGAGGTGACGCGTGACGACATGGCGCGAGGAACTCGACCGTGGAAGGCTGCCGGCCGCCCGGCCGTGCGGGGCCGGGAACCGATGACCGTGGATACCGATGTGCGGGGTGAGGATACGGAGCCGACCCGGCAGCCCAGGCCGCCGGAAGCCGAACGGATCAATCCCCCCTCCCGGCGCCGCGTTCTTCGAACAGTCCTGGCCGCGGCTGCCGGCACGGTTCTACCTAGCGCGACGGATCTGAATGGGTCCAGAACGTGGGCCGGGCCGGCGCTTCCGCCGCAGGGCGACGCGATGACCTTCGAGACCCTCTCGGCCGAGGCGGCGCGGCGCGCCGCAGCGCCCTACGCCCCGCCGCCCGAGGACCTGCCGCCGGCGCTCGCCGCCCTCGACTACGACGGCTACCGGGCGATCACCTTCCGGCCGGACGCGGGCCTGCGGCTCGGCGCGCATTTCAGCGCCCAGCTGTTCCACCGCGGCTTCCTGCAGCGCCGGCGCGTGGCGCTGCACCTCCAGCCGCTCCGGGGGCCCGCGCGGCCGATCCCCTACGACACGGGGCTGTTCGACCTGGGCACGCGGCTCGCCGGCCAGGGCTTCCCGGCGGATCTCGGCTTCGCGGGCTTCCGCCTGCACTACGCCTTCCCGGACACGCCCGCCTGGCGGCCGAAGGGTTTCCAGGAGGAGTTCCTCGTCTTCCTGGGCGCCTCCTACTTCCGCCTGCGCGCGGCCAACCAGGAATACGGGCTCTCGGCCCGGGGCCTCGCCATCGGCACCGGCGCGCCGGAGGGTGAGGAATTTCCCGACTTCGTGGCCCACTGGATCTGCGAGCCGGAGCCGGAGGCGCGCACCCTCACGGTGCTCTCCCTCCTCGACAGCCCGAGCGTGGCCGGCGCCTACCGGTTCGAGATCGCGCCCGGCGACCCGGCCCGGATCGCCGTCACGGCAGCGCTCCACCCGCGCCGGGCGCTCCCGAAGCTCGGGCTGGCGCCGCTCACCAGCATGTTCCTGTACGGCCAGAATGGGCCCGGGGCCCGGGGCGCCAAGCCGTTCGACGATTTCCGGCCGCAGGTGCACGATTCCGACGGGCTCTGCGTCGCGGCCGGGGCCGACCCGGCGCGGATCGACCGGATCTGGCGCCCCCTGGTCAACGGGCGGGCGCAGCCGCAGATCTCCGCCTTCGCGGCCCGGCCGCTCGCCGGCTTCGGGCTGCTGCAGCGGGAGCGGAGCTTCGCGGCCTACCTCGACGTGGAGGCGCGCCACGAGGCGCGGCCGGGCCTGTGGGTGGCGCCGGATTCCGCCGGGGGCGCCTTCGCGGACGGCGCCGTGCAGCTCTTCGAGATCCCGTCGGGCGAGGAGTACATGGACAACATCGTGGCGGCCTTCGTGCCGGCGGCCCCGGCGCAGCCCGGCGCGCCGCTGCACGTCAGCTACGGGCTGACCACGGTGGGGGCCGAGCCCGTGCCGGCGATCCCGGAGACCGCCCTCGCCCGGGTGACGTCGACGCGGCTCGGCTCGGCGGAGCGCCTGCGCCCGTCGAACCCGCCCGACCCGCGGCGGCGGCTCTGCGTCATCGACTTCGAGGGTCCGGGCCTGCCGAAGGGTCCCGACGACGCGGTCGCCGCGGAGGTCTCGGCCAGCGCCGGCACGCTGCACGATCCGGTGGCCAACTTCGTGCCGCAGACCGGAGGCTGGCGGATCTACGTCGAGTGGCGCCCGCCGGAGCCGGTGCCGCCGGGCGACGTCGTGCTGCGCGCCCGGCTGGTCCGCGGAACCGTCCCCCTCAGCGAGACCTGGGACGCCGCCGTCTAGGCTCCGTCATCGCGTCGCCGCGCTCGCGAAGACGGCGTGTCTCAGGCGGTCCGGCGCTCCTGCTCCAGGCGCCGGGCCAGGCGGGTGGCGCCGTAGACCTCGCTCAGGCGGCGGCGGGCCGCGCTGACCGGCGGGGCCTGCCGCTCGTCGTGGGCGGCCGCGATGACGCGCAGGGCGGCGGCGACCGAACGCTCCAGGCGACGCTCGGCCTGGACGGCCGCGTCCCGATGATGGTCCAGCATGTGATGATCCCTCGTGCTGCGCCGTCTCCACCCTCTGGCGGGGCGGTCGCCGGCAGCGCCGACAGATTTCACATCCGGCTTGACGGTATCAAGGCAGCTTGGCCGTGGGCCGCCGAACGTCCTTACCGCAGCTCCTCGTGCCACGTCCGGCCGTCGCGCTCGATCAGCGCGATGGCGGCGGTCGGGCCCCAGCTCCCGGCCGGGTAGGGCCGCGGCGCCTCGGGCCGGTCGGCCCAGGCCTTGAGCACGCCGTCCGCCCAGGCCCAGGCCGCCTCGACCTCGTCGCGGCGCATGAACAGCGTCGCGTTGCCGCGGACCACGTCCATCAGCAGGCGCTCGTAGGCGTCGGGGTAGCGCTGCTTGAAGGTCTCCTCGAAGGAGATGTCGAGGTCGGTCGGGCGCAGCCGCAGGCCGCCGGGCCCCGGATCCTTGGTCATCACCTCGAGCTTCATGCCCTCCTGCGGCTGCAGGCGGATCACGAGGCGGTTGGGCTCGCGGCCGAAGGCCTCCTCGGGGAAGATCGAGAACGGCGAGGCGCGGAACTGCACCACGATCTCGGAGAGCTTCTGGGGCAGGCGCTTGCCGGTGCGCAGGTAGAACGGCACCCCGGCCCACCGCCCGGACTGGATCTCGACCTTCATGGCCACGAAGGTCTCGGTCCGGCTCTCGTGGCCGAGCTCGGCGAGGTAGCCCTCGACCGGTTTGCCGTCGACGGCGCCCGCCACGTACTGGCCGCGCACCGTCACCAGCGGGATGTCCTGGCTGGTGATCGGCTTCAGGGCGCGCAGCACCTTGAGCTTCTCGTCGCGGACGGAGTTCGCCTCGAGATTGAGCGGGCTCTCCATGGCGGTGAGGCAGAGGAGCTGCAGGATGTGGTTCTGCAGCATGTCGCGCATCGCGCCCGACGTGTCGTAGTAGCCGGCCCGGCCCTCGACCCCCACCGTCTCGGCGACCGTGATCTGGACGTGGTCGATCACGTCGGAGGTCCAGAGCCGCTCGAAGATCGTGTTGGCGAAGCGGAGCGAGAGCAGGTTCTGGACCGTCTCCTTGCCGAGATAGTGGTCGATCCGGAAGATCTGCGATTCGGGGAAGACCTCGCCGACCGCGTCGTTGATCGCCCGGGCCGATTTCAGGTCCTTGCCGATCGGCTTCTCCAGCACGACGCGGGACTTCTCGCCGACGAGCCCGTGGGCGGCGAGGTTGCGGCAGATCGAGCCGTAGAGGTCGGGCGAGGTGGCGAGGTAGTAGGGCCGGACCTGGTCGGGCCGCTCGTCGAGCTTGGCGACGAGGTCGGTCCAGCCGCTGTCGCCGGCCCCGTCCACCGCGACGTAGTCGACGTGGTCGAGGAAGCGGTGGAGCATGTCGTCGGACAGGTCGGCCGCCGGCACGAAGCGCTTGAGCGCGTCGCGGGCGTGCTCGCGGAAGGCGTCGAGGGACAGTTCCGAGCGCGAGGCGCCGATGATCCGGCTGGTCTCGGGGATCTGGCCGTCGCGGAATCGGTAGAACAGGGCCGGCAGGAGCTTGCGCGCGGTCAGATCGCCGGTAGCGCCGAACACGACGCAGTCGAAGGAAGCGACGGGGATGATCGTGGCCAAGTGCGGCTCCCGGGTGTCGTGCGCTGGTCTCGTGCGGCGGCTGCGTCGCACTGACCTAGCCCGTGTGCAAGGGCTTCGCCAGACGAGGGGCGCAGGCCAGCGCTGTCCGGTTCAGGGGGCGGCCGGGACAGATCCGGGCAAGTCCACGCTGCCACGCTCCGTCCTTGCGAGCGCAGCGAAGCAACCCAGGGCAGCGCGGCGGCGCCGAAGGACAGCACGATGCGCGAGCCGGCCGTCTACATTATGGCGAGCCGCCGCAACGGCACGCTCTACACCGGCGTGACCTCGGACCTCGCACGGCGGGTCCACGAGCACCGGGAGGGGCTGCTTCCCGGTTTCACGAGCCGCTACGCTTGCCAACGCCTCGTCTGGTACGAGCGCTATCCCACGATGAATGAGGCCATCACCCGCGAGAAGCAGATCAAGGCGGGCTCACGGAAGAAGAAGCTCGCCCTGATCGAGGCGATGAATCCGGACTGGAACGACCTGTATCCCGATCTCGCGTGAACGGGTCCGGCGTCGCGGATCCCTGGATTGCTTCGCTGCGCTCGCAAAGACGGCGTTGTCTGGCTCATCGCGGCCCCCCAGGCCGCCTTCACACACTCCGTCATCACGAGCGGAGCGAAGTGACCCAGGGCAGCGCGAGGCCGCGCGGGTCACCCCGCCATGTACCGCTTGAACGCCTCGGCGTAGTCCGGATGCCAGCGCGAGAGGGCGGGCCGGTTCTCGACGATGTCGCCGGACGCCCAGGCGATCCGCTTCGCGTCCTGGGCGCGGGTGGTCTCGTTGTCCGGGCAGAGGATGTAGAAATCGCCGGCGGCGAGCCGGTCCAGCAGGAAGGCCACGGTCTCGTCGGGCGTCCAGGCCCCGGCGGGCTTCTCCGCGACGCCGCGGGCCTTCGTGAGGCCCGTGTAGACGAAGCCCGGGATCAGCAGGTGGGCCGTGGTGTGGCAGCCCTCCCGGTTGCGCAGCTCGTGGGCGAGCGCCTCGGTGACCGCCTTCACGCCCGCCTTCGAGACGTTGTAGGGCGCGTTGCCCGGCGGGGTGGTGATGCCCTGCTTCGAACCCGTGACGATGATCGCCCCGGGCTTGCCGCCCTCGATCATGCCGGGCGCGAAGGCGTGGATGCCGTTGACCACGCCGCCGAGATTGGTGCCCAGGATCCGCGTCCAGGTGTCGGCGTCGGAGAACAGTTTTCCGCCGGCCTCGATCCCGGCATTCAGCATCACCAGGGCGGGCGGCCCGCCCTTGGAGACGGCGGTCGCCAGGGCCTCGACGGCGCCCCGGTCCGACACGTCGGTGGGCACGGCGCGCACCTCGACGGCGGCGAGTTCGGCGACGGCGGCCCGGGCCGCGTCCAGGGCCGGCCCCGGCAGGTCGGCGAGCCAGACGTTCATGCCGGCCCGGGCGAAGGCCTGCGCGGCGGCGAGCCCGATGCCGCTCGCAGCCCCGGTGACGACCGCGCTGCGACCGGGGCTGATCGCGGGGTGCTGGCTCATGACGGATCCTCGGCTGACGGGCGCCCATCAGATGGGGCGCCTCGGGCGGAAGGCGAGTTCGCGCCGCAGTCCCGCGCCGCCCCGGCAGAACCAGCGGATCGCCGCCGCGGCGGCTTCTGCTAGGGTGGCGGGCACGTCACGGAACGAAGCACCCGGATGCCCCCTCTCCCGCACCGCCGGTCGATCCTCGCCGGCGCGGCCGCCCTCGGCCTCGCCGGCGCGGCGCGCGCGGCCGGCCCGGCGGGGTTCGGTCCCCTCGGCCGGCCGTCCTGGTCGGCCGACAGCCTCCAGGCCGCCGCGGCCGCCAAGGGCCTGACATACGGCTGCGAGGTGCCGTTCCACCGCTTCGACGCGACGCCCGCCTACCGGCAGGCGGTGGCGCGGGAATGCGGCATCCTCGTCTGCGGCACCGAGATGAAGATGGAGGAGGTCCTGCCGGCGCCGGGCAAGACCGACTTCGCCCGCGGCGACGCCATCCTGCGCTTCGCGAGGGGAAACGGCCAGCGCATGCGCGGCCACACGCTCGTCTGGCACGCGGCGCTGCCGCCCTGGGTCGGACCGCTGCTCGGCCGGGCGAGCGCCGTCCAGGCCGAGGACTTCATGCGGCGCTGGATCGAGACGGTGGCGGGCCATTACCGCGGCCAGATCGTCGCCTGGGACGTGGTCAACGAGATCCTCGGCAACGAGTCCGACCCAGACCGCGGCGGCGGCCTGCGCGACTCGCCCTGGCTCGCCGCGATCGGGCCCGGCTACGTCGACCTCGCCTTCCGGATCCTGCACGAGACCGACCCCGCGGCGGCCGGCACGTGGAACGAGGACGCGGTGGAGCAGGGCGCGCCCTGGATGGAGGCCAAGCGCACCAAGGTCCTGCGCCGCCTGGAGGCGATGCGGTCCCGGGGCGTGCCGATCCGGCGCTTCGGGCTGCAATCGCACCTCACCAGCACGATCCCGATCGACCAGGGCCAGCTGCGGCGCTTCCTGCGGGAGATCGGCCAGATGGGCCTCGGCATCGAGATCACCGAGCTCGACATCGACGACCGCGCCTTCCCGTCCGACGTGGCGACCCGCGACCGGATGGTGGCCGATTACGCCCGCCGCTACCTCGACGTGGTGCTGGACGAGCCCGCCTGCCTCGACGTCCTGACCTGGGACATCTACGACCCGGACACGTGGCTGAACGACCACCCCTACCGCAAGCGGCCCGACGGCCTGCCGCAGCGGGCGCTGCCGCTCGACGCGCAGTTCCGGCGCAAGCCCCTGTGGCACGCGATGAAGGCGGCCTTCGAGGCCGCGCCCGATCACAGGGCCGCCCGCGAGAAGCTCAGGCGGGCGTGACGCCGGCCCGGCGGCCGTCCTCGGCCAGGCTCGGCTCCGGCGGCCGGTCCGCCAGGAGCCGGCGGCGGAGGCGCGCGCAGGGGCGCTCGACGAGGCCGTAAATCCCCCAGCACCACAGCAGGGTCACCGGGAAGGCCGCCAGCATCAGGCCGACGCCGTGCAGCCCGGGCCGCAGGTGCAGCACCAGGGCCACCACGGTCATGTGCGCGAGGTAGAAGCTGTAGGACCAGAGACCGAGCCGGCGCATCGGCCGGCTGGCCAGCAGCCGCACCAGAGGTCCCTCGCCGTGCAGCAGGTACGCGAAGGGCACGAACAGGGCGGCGCTCTGGAGCGTGTAGCGCAGACTCTCCCGGAAGGCGGGATCGCGGACCGCCAGGGTCCCGAGGATCACCGCGAGGCTCGCCGCGACGTGCCAGGGCGCGGGGCGCCACGCGCGGTCGGCCGGGATCACCGGGTTGTTCCACAGCCCGAGGCAGCACCCGAACAGGATCGCGTCGATCCGGGTGTGGGTCCAGCTGTAGTTCAGGCTGTAATCCGGCAGCCGCCAGACGTTGACACACCGGATCGCCAGCACGGCCGCGCAGAGCCCCAGGCAGGCCAGGGCCGCGCGGCGCGGCCGCAGGCGCCCGAGCCAGAGCAGGAAGACCAGCGGGAAGACGAGGTAGAAGTGCTCCTCGATGGCGAGGCTCCAGAGCGGCACCGGCAGCACCGCCTCGGTGCCGAACAGGCCGGGATAGTTCGTCAGGAAGGTCGCCTGCCCGAGGACCGCCGCCGGCGCGACCGGCATCCAGTCGAGCCACCCCGCCGCGTAGAGCGCGCCGGAGGCGAGCAGGGTCAGGTACATGGGCGGCAGGATGCGCAGGCTCCGCCGGAGGTAGAAGGCGGGAAGCGACACCGTCCCGGTCCGCGCCCGCTCGATCCGCAGGAGCGTGGTGATCAGGTAGCCGCTGAGGAAGAAGAAGACGGTCACGCCGAAGCCGCCCGGCACTACGTGGCCGTAGCCGCAATGGGCCGCGAACACGATCAGGATGGCGAGCGCCCGCACCCCGTCGAGCTGCGGCAGGTAGGGCATCGTCCTCGGGATCGGATCACCGGAATCCGGCATGCTGGGGACCGATCTCCTGTCCGGGCCTGGGCAGCCGTGGCGGCCCGGCCACGCGGTGTCCGACGGAACGCTTAAATGAAGGTGTCCTACTCCGTCATCGCGGGCGGAGCGAAGTGACCCGGGGCAGCGCGACGACGGGCGGCGTCGCGCCGTCTGGATCGCTTCGCTCCGCTCGCAAAGACGTGGGCGCCGGAGCCAGCAACGCATGAATGTATGAGCGCGACGTTCACGCCGACCGACATCCGCGCCGTCACACGCGGATGAATCAATGGCGGGATCGTGAATCCCGATCCTGCCCGCTCTCGGGGTCGGAGGAGATTGGTAACCACGCCGGCCCATCATCCGGCCCGGTCGCGCCGCCTGAGCGCGTCGGGAGTGTTGCGTATGGTCCCGGTCCAGCCCCGCCGTCACGCCCGCCCGCACGCCGCGCTGGGTGCGGGCCTGTCCCTGCTGGCCCTGCTCGGAGCGCCCGGCGTCGCCCTGGCGCAGGGGACCGGCGCGGCGCAGGGCGGCCCCGCGCCGGTGCCGCCGCTCGCCGCGCCGGTCGCGGTGCCGCCCGCCGCGGGCGAGACCGCGAAGAGCCAGGAGCCCCGCGCACCGGAGGCGAAGGGTGAGGCGAAGGGCGCGGCCGGCAAGCCGGCGGAGGCCAAGTGGGCCGACACCAGGCCGGCCGAGACCAGGCCGGCCGAGCCCCGGGCGACCGAGGCCGCGCCGGAGCCCGTCCCGGCGCAGGGCAAGGCGCAGGATGCCAGGGCACAGGACGCGAAGGCCCAGGACGGCAAGGCGTCGGAGAGCAAGGCGTCCGACGCCCGATCGGCCGAGACCAAGTCCCAGCCGGCCAAGCCTCAGGAAGCTGCGAAGAGGTCCCGCGAGCCGGCGCCGCTGGTCTACGCCAAGGTCTCCGCCGACCCGAACCCGACGCTGACGCCGCGGACGTTCCTCGACACGCTCCGGGCGGCCGAGCGCTACGCGGCCTTCGCGGAGGCCGGGGGCTGGGAGCGGCTGCCAGACGATCTCGCGCGCCTCAAGCCCGGCGAGCGCCACCCGGCGATCCCCGCCCTGCGCCACCACCTGACGCTGACCGGCGACCTGCCGGCGGATGCGCCCGCGAACGACCGCCTCGACCCGCCCCTGGTGGCGGCGATCGCCGCCTTCCAGGGCCGCCACGGCCTGCCCGACAGCGGTATCCTTGGCCGGCTCACGATCAACGCGCTCAACGTGCCGGCCGCGGTGCGCCAGCGCCAGCTCGCCGCCTCCGCGGCCCGGTTGATGGGCTCGAAATTCCCGTTCGGCGAGCGCTACGTGGTGGTCAACATCCCGTCCGCCGCCGTGGAGGCGGTGGAGAACGGCGCCGTGGCGCGCCGCTACGTCGCGGTGGTCGGCTCCCCCGACAAGGCGACGCCGTCCGTCGAGACGCGGATCACCGACATCAACTTCAACCCGACCTGGACCGTCCCCGCCTCGGTGGTGAAGAACGAGATCATCCCGGCGATGCGCAAGAACCCGGGCTACCTCGCCAAGAACCGCATCCGGATCCTGGGCCCGGCGGGCGAGGTCGACCCGACCCGGATCGACTGGGCGGGCCAGAAGGCCGTCAACTACACGCTGCGCCAGGATTCCGGCCTCGACAATTCGCTGGGCCAGGTGCGGATCGACATGCCGAACCGCTTTGCCGTCTACATGCACGATACGCCGGCGAAGTCGCTCTTCGCCGCGAGCGTCCGCTTCCACAGCCACGGCTGCGTCCGGGTCGGACAGGTGAAGGAGCTGGTCGGCTGGCTGCTGCAGGGCACGGACGGCCCCAACGGGCCGGGCACGAACTGGGGGCCGATCGAGATCGAGACCGGCATCGCCGACGGCGAGCGCCGCGACATCAAGCTCACCAAGCCGATCCCGGTCACCTTCGTGTACCTCACCGGCTTCGCCACGCCGGACGGGAAGGCGCATTTCCGCGACGACATCTACAACCTCGACACGCCGGCGCCCGAGCCCGCCGCCACCGGCGCGATCCCGCCCGCGGCGGGCGCGGACGCCGCGAAGCCGGCCCCCGCCACCGCGCCGGCCCCGCCCCGGCCCGGTGCCGCCCACGACGCGAAGCCGGCTCCCGCGCGGGCTGCCGCGGCCAAGCCCGCGACGGTCGGGCCCGCGCCGGTCAGGCCCGCACCGGCGAAGCCGTCGCCGGAGCGGCCCGTTACCGAGCACCGCAGTTTGGAATCCGTCGAACCTACCCGCTAAAGCCAACCCAGCTATGCGATTCTCGGCACGCCGGAACATGCCGGCGGGCCGGCCATTGGCCTGCAGAAGGCGCGTTCGCCCCTCCGCGGCGTGACGGAGCGGCGCGCCGAGCCAGCGAATCGCATTGGAGACGACCATGGCCAAGGCCAAGCCGAGCAGCCGCATCGAGAGCGCGCGCCTCAACACCCCGACCGACCTCGATCCGAGCGACGTCCGGACGATCGCCGAGGGCCTGACGGTCCTGAGTTCGGACCTGTTCGCCCTCTACATCAAGACCAAGAACTTCCACTGGCACATGAGCGGACCCCATTTCCGCGACTACCACCTCCTGCTGGACGAGCAGTCGGCCCAGATCTTCGAGATCATCGACGCGGTGAACGAGCGCGCCCGCAAGATCGGCGGCACGGTCCTGCGCTCGCTCGGCCAGGCCAAGAGCCTGACCCGCGTGGCCGACAACGATGCCGAGTACGTCTCGCCCCTCGACATGCTCAAGGAGCTGCGCGACGACAACAAGGCCCTCACCGCCAACATGCGGACCCTCCACGGGGTCACCGACGAGGCCGGCGACGTGGCGACCACCTCGCAGCTCGAGGAGTGGATCGACCAGTCCGAGGAGCGGACGTGGTTCCTCTACGAGACCACCCGCAACGCGACCGACAGCGGCCACTGAGCCGCGCCCTCCGGCACCGGCGCGGCCGGCGGCGGGTCGGGCCTCGCCGCGCCGCTAGCCGGTTGCGAGATCGAGGTGCACCTTCACGAGGCCCGGATCGTCCGGGTCGCGCCCCTGCGTGAAGCCGAGGCGGCGGCACACCGCCAGCATCGGCCGGTTCTCGGCCAGCACCGTGCCCTCGACCCGGCCGATCCCCTCGGAGCGCGCCCAGTCGATCATCAGGCGCATCAGCGCGAAGGCGAGGCCCGTCCCGCGGGCGTCGCGGCCCACCGCGATCGCGTACTCGCCGCTCTCGTGGTTGGCGTCGGCGTGGAGCCGGACCGCACCGAGCATACGCTCGCCGCCGCCCGGCCCGATCTCCGTGGCCACGAACGCAATGGCGCGGGCGTAGTCGAGCTGCGTCAGGCGGGCCAGGAAGGCGTGGCTGAACTCGCGCACCGGCCCGAAGAACCGCAGCCGCAGGTCCTCCGGATCAAGACCCTTGAAGAAGGCCAGGAACAGACCCTCGTCCTCCGGGCGCACGGGCCGCACCCGCACGGTCCGGTCCTTGAGGTTGAGCGTGCGGATCCACTCGGCCGGATAGGGCCGGATCGCGAAGCGCGGGTGGCCGCGGCCGAGGGCGCCGCGCTCGGCGCGGCCGATCCGGACCCGGGCGTCGAGGGCCAGCACGCCGGTCTCGTCGGCCAGGAGCGGGTTGATGTCGAGCTCGCGCACCTGCGGCAGGTCGGCGGCGAGCTGCGACAGCTTCACCAGCGTCAGCGCGATCGCCCCGAGATCGGCCGCCGGCACGTCGCGGTAGGCCTCCAGGCGGCGCGCGACCCGGGTGCGGGCGATGAGGTCGCGCGCCAGGGTCAGGTCCAGCGGCGGCAGGCCGAGGGCGCGGTCGTCGATCACCTCCACGGCGGTCCCGCCCCGGCCGAACACCACCACCGGGCCGAACACCGCGTCCTCGGCGAGGCCGGCGATCAGCTCCCGGCGCTGGCCGCGGCGGACCATCGGCTGCACGGCGAAGCCGGTGACGCGGGCGTCGGGCCGCTCCCGGCGGGCGCGGGCCAGGATGCTGCGGGCGGCCTCCGCGACGTCGGCCTCGCTGGTCAGGTCGAGGTGGACGCCACCGATGTCGGACTTGTGCACGATGTCCGGCGAGACGACCTTCAGCGCGACCGTCCCGCCCGCCGCGATGATCGGCCACGCGGCCGCCGCGGCCGCGTCCGTGCCGGGGGCGAGCGTGATCGGGACGGTCGGGATCCCGTAGGCCTGCAGGAGGCCGTTCACCGCCACCGGGTCGAGCCACGCGGCGCCCTGGCGCAGGGCGGCGGCGACGATCGAGCGCGCCCGCGCTGTGTCGGGCGAGAAATCCCGCGGCAGGGAATCCGGCGTGCGCATCAGGTCGTCCTGCGCCTCGCGGTAGCGCACGAGGTGCAGGAAGCCCTCGATCGCCTCGGAATCGGTGGTGAAATGCGGGATCCCGGCCCGCGCGAAGGTCTCGCGCGCCGCCTCCGCGTCGCCCAGCGTGACCGCGAAGACCGGCTTCTTGCGGGTCTGGCCGGCGCGGGCGGCCTTGACCGTCGCGGCGACGGCCTCGGCCACCGCGCCGGCTTCCGAGCGGATCGTCGGCACGTGGATCGCCAGCACGGCGTCGCTCGTCCGATCCGTCAGCAGCGGCGTCAGCGCGGACGCGAAGGCCGGACCGGCGGCGTCGACGCCGAGGTCGAGGGGGTTTCCCGGCGCGCGGCCCTCCGCCTCGGCGGGCGCCGCCAGGGTCCCGGCCCGCTCGATCAGCCGGTCCGCCGCGAGGAGGCCGATGCCGCGGCCGTTGGACACGATCGCCAGCCGGTGGCCGGGGAACGGCCGCTGCCGCCCTAGGGTCTCCACGGCGGAGAACATCGCGTCGAGGTCCGGCACCGCCAGCAGGCCGGCCCGCCGGAAGGCCGCGGCGTAGACCGCGTCCGGGCGGGCCAGGGCGCCGGTATGGGTGACGGCGGCGCGGGTGTCGGGCCGGTGCCGGCCGGCTCGCAGGACCACGACGGGCTTGGCCCGGGCCGCGGCGCGGGCGGCCGACATGAACCGGCGGGCATCCGCGACCCGGTCGAGGCAGAGCAGGATCGCGCGGGTGCGGAAATCGGCGGCGAAGTGGTCGAGGCAGTCGGCCACGCCGATGTCGAGGACGCTGCCCAGCGACAGCACTGCCGAGAAGCCCGTGCCGTGGCGGGCGCCCCAGGCGACGATGGCGGCCGCGACCGTGCCGGATTGCGAGACGAGGGCGAGGTCGCCGGCCTCGGGCGCCTGGGCGAACAGGCTGGCGTTGAGCCTCGCGCCCGGGACCGCCAAGCCGGCGCTGTCGGGCCCGAGCAGGCGCAGGCCGTGGGCGCGCGCGATCCCGTGGGCGACCGGACCGGGATCCCCCGGCCCGGATCCGAGCCGTGCCGTGAGGATCACGGCCGCCCCGGCGCCGATCGCGGCGGCCTGCGCGACGACCTCGGGCACGCTCGGCGGCGGCACCGCGATCAGGACGAGGTCGGGGGCGGCGGGCAGATCCGCGACCCGCGGCACGCAGGCCAGCCCGTCGACGGTCGTTTGGTCGGGCTGGACCGGCATGATCGCGCCGGGAAAGCCCGCGGCGCGCAGGCTGTCGAGCACGCTGCGCCCCAGCGAGCCCTCGCGCCCCACCGCCCCGACCAGGGCGATCGAGCGGGGCGCCAGCAGCTTGTCGAACCGGTAGGTGCTCACGACCGGCGGCTCACGACATCGTCACGGGACGCGGTCCCGCAGGCCGTTCCTGGCGGCACGCATCTGGCCTCTCGCTCACGTCCGAACGGACGAGGCGCCGGGGCGCCCGCCGCCCTCCCAGATGGCGCGATCCGGCGCGCCTGCAACGCCCGGTCGGCACGCGCCGGCCGGAAATCGCGTGGTCGACGCGAGCGCGGTCTCCAGACCTCCTTTTGTTCAATATCGGGCGCCATTTATCCACTCTAAGACGGCACTTGTGGGCATGTGTGGATTGGACTTGCTATTGAATTCACACCACCATAGTAACTGCCCATTAACTACCCTGTATCGGGTCGAGCAGAGACAGATCCCGGCCGGCGTCGGTGGCCGGCTGGGATCGATTGGAGGTTACGGGATGGACGCCACGGGTGAAGGGCAACCGGACTATCTCACGCTGTCCGTCGACATCGTGTCGGCCTTCGTGAGCAACAATCCGGTCCCCGCGCCGGAACTGCCCGGGCTGATCGCGGCCATCCACGCGACGCTGCACGGGCTCGGCGAGCCCTCCGCCCCGCCGGCGGAGCAGCTGCGGCCGGCCGTGCCGGTCCGGCGCTCGGTCCAGCCTGACTTCATCGTCTGCCTGGAGGACGGCAAGAAGTTCAAGTCGCTGAAGCGCCACCTGCGGACCCACTACAACCTGACGCCCGAGGAGTATCGGGGAAAGTGGGGCCTGCCGCCCGACTACCCGATGGTGGCGCCGAACTACGCCGCGGCGCGATCCAGCCTCGCCAAGAGCATGGGCCTCGGCCACCAGCGCCGGAAGGGCTGACGGCGCGGCGCTCTCATCCGCGTCCGCGTCCACAGCTTTCGGAGGCGGGTTAGGCATCGGGCAAGCCGCGCTTGCGAGGGTCGGGGGCCCGTCAGCGCCTCCGAGACCCGATGCCCGGCAAGCCCAGCCTCGTCGCCCGCCTGTTCTGGACGGCCGTGATCGGCCTCCCCTTCGGGCTCTGGTACGGCCGGCCGGCGCTCGCCGCGACGGGACTCGCCCTCGCGCTCGTCCTGCTGCGGCATCTCGGGCGCCCGCGCCGGTTCCGGGCCCGGGTGCGCCGGATCGCCCGCGCCCATGCCGAGACGCTGGCGCTGCGGCGGCGGCAGGAGAGCTACACCGACCCCTACGGCAACCGGATCGAGGACGGCTGGCTGCGCGAGCGCGATTATTTCCTCGAGCGGACCGTCGTGCCGCAGCTCGGCCCGCGCTTCGCCGACCTCGCCGAGGCGGAGCACGCGCGGATGCTGGCGATCGTCGAGGCCGAGGCCGCCGCCGTCGCGCTCCCGGAGGAGGACGAGGCGCCCGGGGACGGGCTGGACTACGAGCGCTACTGCGCCGAGCGCCTGGTCCGGGCGGGCTGGCGGGCGCACCGGACGCCGGCGAGCGGCGACCAGGGCGCCGATATCGTGGCGGTGCGGGACGGGCTGCGCCTCGTCGTGCAGTGCAAGCGGCTGAGCAAGCCCGTGGGCAACGCCGCCGTGCAGGAAGCCGCCGCGGCCCTGCGCTACTGGGACGGGGACCGGGCCGCCGTGGTGTCGAACGCCGGCTTCACGCCGGCGGCGCGCCGGCTCGCCACGGCCACCGGCGTCCTCCTCCTGCACCACGACGCCCTCGAGGCGATCGAGGCGTTCGACCTCGCGGAGACGTGATGCCCGTCAGGCGAGCGGGCCGGGGATGGCGATCTCCGCCTCGCTGAGCAGGCGCGCCTCGTGGCGGCGCACGAACAGCCACAGGGCCAGGCCGCCGAACACCACCAGGGCGAGCAGGGTCAGGCCCACCGGGCCGACAATGTGCTCGATCTGGCGCCCGCAATAGTACGAGCCGATGCCCATGCTGCCGGCCCAGACGATGCCGCCGAGGGCGTTGAAGGCGAAGAAGCGGCGCGCGTCCAGGCGGTTGACCCCGGCGAGCAGGGCCGCGTAGGCGCGCAGCATCGCGGTGAAGCGGCCGAAGAACACGATCTTCCCGCCGTGCTGGCGGAACAGGTACTGGCCGAGCTTGAGCCGCCCGTGGTCGAGGGCGATGAGATGGCCGTAGCGGAGCAGCAGCGGCATGCCCCAGCGCCGCCCCGCCCAGTAGCCGACATTGTCGCCCAGGATCGCCGCCGTCGCCGCCGCGGCGATGACCAGGCCGATGTTCAGGTTCCCGGTGCTACCGGCGTAGACAGCGGCCGAGATCAGCACCGTCTCGCCGGGGCACGGCACGCCGGCGCTCTCGAGAGTGATGATCACGAAGATCGCGATGTATCCGTAATTCGCGATCAGGTCGGCGATGGGCAGGTCGTTCAGGAAGGCCATGCGGTCCTCGGGCCGGTCTCCGGGCAGAGCCCGGCGACACAAGCGGACGGAACGTGGCCTTAAGAGGGCCGATCTGCGGCCGGCGGCGTCCTCAGAGGACCTTCAGCAGTGCTTCGGCGCCGGACGCCTCGGCCTTCGAGGGCGTCTCCTCGACGTTGAGGATCCGGACGACGCCGTCCTCGACCAGCATCGAGTAGCGCTTCGAGCGCATCCCGAGGCCGAAGCCGGTGCCGTCCATCTCCAGGCCGAGGGCCTTGGCGAAATCGGCGTTGCCGTCGGCGAGGAATTCCAGCCCCTCGGCGCCGCTCGCCTTCGACCACGCGTCGAGCACGAACACGTCGTTGACGCTCGTCACCGCGATGGCGTCGATACCGCGCCCGAGGATCTCGTCCCGGTGGGTGACGAAGCCCGGCAGGTGGTTGCGGTGGCAGCTGGGGGTGAACGCCCCCGGCACGCCGATCAGGACCACGCGCCGGCCCTTGAACACGTCGTCGGTGGTGCGCGCGATCGGGCCCTCGGGGCCGATCACCCGGAAGGTGGCCTGGGGCAGGTGGTCGCCGACCTGGATCATCGCGGGTCCCTCGTTGTCGCGCGCTGGGATGGCGCGCGTGAGCAGCGCGCCTGACCTAGCGTGGCAGGGGGTGCCTGTCGAGGATGCGGCCAGCTCCGGCTTGCACCGCCCTCACGGGCCGATCAGCTTGATGAAGGCCGCCCCGGCCCCGAAGAAGGCCGCTCCCGCCGCCATGCCCGAGAGGGCCACCTGCCAGGGCGCCAGGGCCCGGTCACGGCCGAGCTTGGCCTGCTCGGCCAGCAGCTTCGCCTGCTCGGCGATCAGCTTGTGCTGCTCAGCGACGAACTTGCGGGTCTCCTCCTGGGACCGCTCGATCCGCGCCCGCTGCTCCTCGATGTCGAAGGTGGGAGCGGGTGCGACATCCGCCATGACCAGCGAGCCTCAACGGTGACCGCGCCGGCCGCGACGCGGACCGACCCGGGTATTGTGGGACAGGGATTGAGACCCGCACAAGCTTGGGGGAGGCTTGCTGCGTCCCTTTTGCCCGCTGGACAACGGAGGGGCGCGGCGTAGCATGGACGCATGGCGCACCCTCCGCACCGCAGGCCCGATCCCATGTCGGCAGCGTCGTCCCAGGCCGGGAAGGCGGCGCCGCTCCGGACGGAGCTGTCGGGCCCGCAATTCCTCGACGGGCAGTTCCTCGTCGCCATGCCCGGCATGGCCGACGAGCGCTTCGCCCGCTCGGTGATCTACATCTGCGCCCATTCCGCCGACGGGGCCATGGGCATCATCGTCAACAAGGCGGCGACCGACATCAGCATGCCGGACCTCCTGGTCCAGCTCGACGTCGCGCCCGAGGCGGACGCGATCCGCCTGCGCGAGCGGGTCGGCCACATGCCGGTCCTGATGGGCGGCCCGGTCGAGGGACGGCGCGGCTTCGTGCTCCACAGCGACGATTTCCACATCCAGCAGTCGACGCTGATCATCGACGACGGCATCTGCCTGACCGCGACCGTGGAGATCCTCCGCGCCATCGCCAGCGGCGAGGGCCCGGCCAGCGCCGTGCTGGCGCTCGGCTACGCCGGCTGGCAGGCGGGGCAGCTGGAGAGCGAGATCATGGCCAACGGCTGGCTCAACTGCCCGGCCGACCCGGCCCTGATCTTCAACGCCGACCTCGACGCCAAGTACGACCTCGCCCTGCGGGCGAACGGCATCGACCCGGCGATGCTGTCGATGACCGCCGGCCGGGCCTGAGCCGGGCGCGCTCGCCAGGGCGGCACGGCGTCTTCGCGAGCGCAGCGAAGCAGTCCAGGGCAGCGCGATGCTGGCCGGCGTAGCGTTCCTGGATTGCTTCGCTCCGCTCGCAACGACGGTTGCGCCGGGCCGCTGGCCGTCACCGGGCGGCCTTACTCCGGAACGGCGTCGCCGCCGCCGACCGCGTCCGGGTTCATGCCCTCGACCGCGGGCTTGGGCCGCGGCCGGCGGGGCGCCACGGAGGCGGTAGGCGTCGCCGTGTTGGCGCCGAGCCGGGTGGCCAGGGCCAGGGCGCGGTTCTCCGTCACCCGCAGATGGCAGAACCCGTGCGTGCCCTCGCGCGCGTAGGTGCGGCAGAGCTGCTCCCGGTCCGACGAGAACGCCGCCTGTTCGCTGACGATCGGCCGGACATCCTCGCGCCGGGCCCGCTGGGTCATCAGCTTGTAATTGTCCCGGACGGCCTTGTCGGCCACGCCGCGGGCGGTGTCGAACTCGCCGGCCCGCGGGATCAGGGTGGCGGCGCCCGGCCCCCAGAGGCCGACCGGCGTGGTCGCGCAATCCGCCGCCGAGAAGGTGCAGACCGGGCCCGAACCCAGGCTCGAGACCAGGACGCCGCCGTCGGTCACGTCGAAGCGCAGCGGGCACTCGGCCCCGGCGGCCTCGAAGCGGGGCACGCCCTCGGGCTTGCCCTCGGCGGTGAGCGCCACCGGATTGCCGCCCGCGAGCGGCACCGTGCACGAATCCGCCGGCTGCGAGATCTTGGTCCCCGGCAGCTTGATCCGCGCCGTGACGGCGGTGCCGGAACGCTCCAGCTTCAGGGATCCGGAGAGGCCGTTGAGCTGCAGCTCCTGGCCGATCACGCCGTCCTCAGAGGGCGTCTTCAGCACGACCGGGCGGGCCGGGACTGGGGCAGGCCGGGGCGCCTCGGGAGCCGCCGCGGGCGGGCCCGGCTCGCCCGGGGCCCCCGGGACGGGCGCCGGCTCCGGCAGGCCGCGCGGCGGCACCGGCGGCCGTTCCGGCTTGATGCCGAACAGGCGCTCGAAGAAGTTCTGGGCCCGCGCGGGGGGCGCGGCGAGCATCCCGGGCGCCGCGACGGCGACCGCCAGGATCGGGAGCAGGAGGCTGCGGGTCGGGCGCATCGGACTCTACGACGGGGACACGAAGTGGCGGGGCCACGCGCAACCCCTTGTCGAAACGTTAACACGCCGTCGATGGCGCCGACGTGGCAGCGGAGCAACAAAATGCAGCCACGCCACCGGGCCGGCGCCGGCGGTGCGGCGAGATCCTGCCGGAATGCCAAGGGGATGGCGCGGATCCGCGGGGCCGATCCCGCCGCGCAGGCTTCGCCTTGCGGGCCCGGAACGGGCTTCTTATATCGCCCTCGACGCGGGATTGCGCGCTGGGTTTCAGCCGTTCACGGCCCTTGATCCGGCCCGGGTCCCATACTCACATCACCCCCGACACCGCCATGGGCCGAGCTGCTTCGGGGCTCGGCGGTCTGCTTGAACGCGACACAAAGAGGGATCCCACCATGGGTAAAGTTATCGGCATCGACCTCGGCACCACCAATTCCTGCGTGGCCGTGATGGAAGGCACGCAGCCCAAGGTCATCGAGAATTCGGAAGGCGCGCGCACCACGCCGTCCATCGTCGCCTTCACGGACGACGGCGAGCGGCTCGTCGGCCAGCCGGCCAAGCGCCAGGCGGTCACGAACCCCGAGCGCACGTTCTTCGCCATCAAGCGGCTCATCGGCCGGACCTACGACGACCCGATGACCCAGAAGGACAAGGGCCTCGTGCCCTACAAGATCGCCCGCGGCGACAACGGCGACGCCTGGGTCGAGGCGGACGGCAAGAAGTACTCGCCCTCGCAGATCTCCGCCTTCACCCTGCAGAAGATGAAGGAGACTGCCGAGTCGCATCTCGGCCAGCCGGTCACGCAAGCGGTCATCACGGTCCCGGCCTACTTCAACGACGCCCAGCGTCAGGCCACCAAGGACGCCGGCAAGATCGCGGGCCTCGAGGTGTTGCGCATCATCAACGAGCCGACCGCGGCGGCGCTCGCCTACGGCCTCGACAAGAAGAAGTCCGGCACGATCGCGGTCTACGACCTCGGCGGCGGCACCTTCGACGTCTCCATCCTGGAGATCGGCGACGGCGTCTTCGAGGTGAAGTCGACGAACGGCGACACCTTCCTGGGCGGCGAAGACTTCGACAACCGGATCGTCGAGTACCTGACGGCCGAGTTCAAGAAGGAACAGGGCATCGACCTGACCAAGGACAAGCTCGCCCTCCAGCGCCTCAAGGAGGCCGCCGAGAAGGCGAAGATCGAGCTGTCCTCGGCCACCCAGACCGAGATCAACCTGCCCTACATCACCGCCGACAACACCGGCCCGAAGCACCTCGCGCTGAAGCTCAGCCGCGCGAAGTTCGAGTCGCTCGTCGACGATCTGGTGCAGCGCACGATCGAGCCCTGCCGCAAGGCGCTCAAGGATGCCGGCGTGTCGGCCTCCGAGATCGACGAGGTGGTGCTGGTCGGCGGCATGATCCGCATGCCGAAGATCCAGGAGGTGGTGAAGTCCTTCTTCGGCAAGGAGCCCCACAAGGGCGTGAACCCCGACGAGGTCGTGGCCATCGGCGCCGCCGTGCAGGCCGGCGTGCTCCAGGGCGACGTCAAGGACGTGCTGCTGCTGGACGTGACCCCGCTGTCGCTGGGCATCGAGACGCTGGGCGGCGTGTTCACCCGGCTCATCGACCGCAACACCACGATCCCGACCAAGAAGTCCCAAACCTTCTCGACGGCGGAAGACAACCAGAACGCGGTCACGATCCGGGTCTTCCAGGGCGAGCGCGAGATGGCGGCCGACAACAAGCTGCTCGGCCAGTTCGACCTCGTCGGCATCCCGCCGGCGCCCCGCGGCATGCCGCAGATCGAGGTGACCTTCGACATCGACGCCAACGGCATCGTTAACGTGACGGCCAAGGACAAGGCGACCAACAAGGAGCACCAGATCCGCATCCAGGCCTCGGGTGGCCTGTCGGACGCCGACATCGACCGGATGGTGAAGGACGCCGAGGCGAACGCCGAGGCCGACAAGAAGCGGCGCGAGCTCGTCGAGGTGAAGAACCAGGGCGAGAGCCTGATCCACGCCACCGAGAAGTCGGTGACCGAGTACGGCGACAAGGTCCCGGCCGCCGACAAGGGCGCGATCGAGACCGCGATGACCGCGCTCAAGACCGCGCTGGAGGGCGACGACGTCGAGACCATCAAGGCCCGGACCACGGAACTGATGCAGGCCTCGATGAAGCTCGGCGAGGCCATGTACGCCGCCAACCAGGCGGCCGGCCCGGATGCGGGTGCCGAGGCGGCGGCCTCCGAGAAGAAGGACGACGTCATCGACGCCGACTTCCAGGAGGTCGACGAGAAGGACCAGAAGAAGCGCGCCTGAGGCGCGGATCTGATACGACCGCGCGGGGCCGGAGCGATCCGGCCCCGCCTTTGCGTGAGAAGCGTATTCAGAAGCTCCGTCATGCCGGGCCTGCGGGGCCCGGAACCGGGAGCCGCCGGCCGATCGCGGATCCGCGTCGTCGGCGCCTCCGGTTTCCGGGCTCGTCGCGGCCTCCCGGAACGGCGGCGCGGTGGTAGAGAAGCGTCGCGGCCCGGGGTACGGGACGGGACGGGAAGGCACCTGAGGGCGGGATGTCGAAGCGGGACTACTACGAGATCCTGGGGGTCACCAAGACCGCCACGGAAGGCGAGATGAAGGTCGCCTTCCGCAAGCTCGCGATGACCTATCATCCCGACCGGAATCCCGGCGACAAGGACGCCGAGATCAAGTTCAAGGAAATCAACGAGGCCTATCAGTGCCTCTCCGACGGCCAGAAGCGCGCCGCCTACGACCGGTTCGGCCACGCGGCCTTCAGCCAGGGCGGGGCCGGCGGTCCCGGATTCGGCAACGAGTTCGGCGACTTCATGTCGGACATCTTCGACAATTTCTTCGGCGACGGCCGCGGGGCCGCCGGCGGTGGCCGCGGACGCGGCGGCACGCCGGGCCGCGAGCGCGGGGCCGACCTGCGCTACAACCTCGAGATCACTCTGGAGGAGGCCTTCACCGGCAAGGCCGAGACCATCAAGATCCCGACCTCGATCACCTGCGAGGTCTGCGACGGGTCCGGCGCGAAGCCCGGCTCGAAGCCGCGGACTTGCCCGACCTGCGCGGGCTACGGACGGGTCCGGGCGGCGCAGGGCTTCTTCGCCATCGAGCGGACCTGCCCCAACTGCCACGGCCGCGGCGAGATCGTCGACGACCCCTGCACCGCCTGCCAGGGCGCCGGGCGCGTCAACCGCGAGCGCACCCTCTCGATCAACGTGCCGGCGGGCGTCGATGACGGGCTTCGGATCCGGCTCGCCGGCGAGGGCGAGAGCGGGCTGCGCGGCGGGCCGGCGGGCGACCTCTACGTCTTCCTGTCGATCAAGCAGCACGAGTTCTTCCAGCGCGACGGCGCTGACCTGTTCTGCCGGGTGCCGATCTCGATGGTCACGGCCGCGCTCTCGGGCGAGATCACCGTGCCGGTGATCGACGGCTCGCAGACGCAGGTGCGCATCCCGGCGGGGACGCAGACCGCCAAGCAGTTCCGCATCAAGGGCAAGGGCATGCCGGTGCTGCGCTCGCGGGAGGTCGGCGACCTCTACATCCAGGTCTTCGTCGAGACCCCGCAGAACCTGACCAAGCGCCAGCGCGAGCTGCTCCAGGAGTTCGACCAGTCGGCCTCCCCGGAGAACCATCCGGAGTCCGCGGGCTTCTTCTCGAAGGTGCGGGACTTCTTCGGGGGCGCGGTCCGGCCGTGAGGCCGGATCCGAATCCCGGGAAGACCCGTTATGCAAGCGGCCGGCGTGGCTTGCATCCCCTAGGCGCGGCGCCGGCTTGACTGTAAGACAGCGCCGTCCCTAGCCATTCATTCTCATCCGGCATCAAGGAATCCAGGACTTGCCGCCGCTCCGCCGTCCCAACGCGAAGGCTCCTGCGGGCAGGAGCGCGATTTTCGGGCCGCGGCGCGACCCCCTCGAGGACGAGGCCCGATTCCTGCGGTCCTGGCTTGAGCGCCCCCTGGTCACGGGGGCCGTGACGCCCTCGGGCAAGATGCTCGCCCGGACCATGGCGGCCTACGTCGACCCGCGCCTCGAAGGGCCCGTGGTCGAGCTGGGCCCCGGCACCGGTCCTGTGACCGAGGCGCTGATCCGGCGCGGCGTCGCGCCGGAGCGGCTGATCCTCGTGGAGTTCAACCCCGATTTCTGCCGCCTCCTGACCCATCGCTTCCCGGGCGTGCGGGTCATCCAGGGCGACGCCTACAACATGCGCGCGAGCCTCCAGGACGTGCTGACGGAGCCCGCCGCCGCGACGATCTCGAGCCTGCCGCTGTTCACCAAGCCGCTGGAGCAGCGGCTCGACCTGCTCAACACCGCCCACGACCTGATGCGGCCGGGCGCGCCCTTCGTGCAGTTCACCTACGCGGTCGTTCCGCCGATCCCGGCCCGCTGCGAGGCCGGCAGCTACACCGCCGACCGCTCCAACCGGGTCTGGCTGAACCTGCCGCCGGCGCGGGTCTGGGTCTACCGCCGACCCTGACCTGAACACCGCCTGAGCGAACAGGTCACGTTTGCGTCAACTGGAAAGGCGCACACCTGGGACACGGCCGGACGCCACAGGGCGACCGGCGTGGATCAGGAGAACGCCGATGTTCACCAAGACCGCACGGACCCGTTTGGCCGCCGCCCTGGCCTTCGGCGGACTCGCCTTCGCGGCGCCGGCCATGGCCGCGCCCCTCGGCCGCGATGCCGGCCTGCAGGCGGAAGCCGGCGACGTCCAGACCGTCCAGTACGGCTACGGCTACGGGCACCGCCACGGCGGCTGGGGTCACCGCGGCTACGGCCCGCGCCATCACCACCACGGCTGGGGCCGGGGCCACCATCACGGCTGGGGGCACCGCGGCTTCGGCCCGCGTCACCATCACCACGGCGGCTGGGGCCATCGCCACGGCTACGGCCGCTGGTAAGGGCTCCGAGCCCGCCGCGCCCGGCCACGGCTCCGTGATGGCCGGGCGCGCCCGCTAGCCGGCGCCCACCCGCTCGAGGACGGGCGGGCGCTCCGGCGGCGCGTTGCCCATTCGGTAGGCCGCCCGCAGCGCGGCCTCCGCCCGGTCCGCGGCGGCCTCGTCGGCCGCGTGGACGATCCCGAGCAGCCCGCCGGACGATCCGGGACCGGCGAGATCCGTGAAGCCGACCCGCGGGTCGACCGGATCCTCCGGCCGGGTGCGGCCGCCGCCGAGCCCGATCACCGCCAGGCCCAGCGCCCGCGTCGCGATCCCCGCGACGGTCCCGTCCTGACGGACCGCCCGGCGCACCGGCGCGGCGGGCAGATGCGCCTCCGGCCGCTCCAGGAGATCGCCCGGTCCGCCGAGCGCCGCGATCATGCGGCCGAAGCCCTCGGCCGCCCGGCCCGAGGCGAGGGCCTGCTCCAGCCGCTCCGCGGCGCTATCGCGGTCCGGCGCCAGGCCGCCGACGACCAGCATCTCGGCGCCCAGCGCCACCGTGACCGCGTGGAAGCGCGGCTCGCGGCGCGCGCCCGTCAGGTAGTCGAGCGCGTAGGCGACCTCGACGGCGTTGCCGGCCGCGCTGGCGAGCGGCGCGTCCATGTCGGTGATCAGCGCGGCGGTGTGCAGGCCGGCCCCCTCCGCAACCGTGACGATGCTCTGGGCCAGCGCCCGCGCCTCAGGCACGCCCGCCATGAAGGCGCCGGAGCCCTGCTTCACGTCCATCACGAGCCCGTCGAGCCCGGCGGCGAGCTTCTTCGACAGGATCGAGGCGGTGATCAGGTCGCGGGACTCGACCGTGCCGGTGACGTCGCGGATCGCGTAGAGGCGCCGGTCCGCGGGCGCGAGTTCGGCGGTCTGGCCGATGATGGCGCAGCCGACCTCCGCGACGACCCGGCGGAACGCGTCGAGCCCGGGCGTGGCGTCGTAGCCCGGGATGCTGCCGAGCTTGTCCAGCGTCCCGCCGGTATGGCCGAGGCCGCGCCCCGAGATCATCGGAACGTAGCCGCCGCAGGCCGCGACCATCGGGGCGAGCGGCAGGCTCACCGCGTCGCCGATGCCGCCGGTGGAGTGCTTGTCGAGGACGGGCCCGGGCAGGTCCCAGGCGAGGATCCGGCCCGATTCCGCCATTGCGCGGGTGAGCGCCACCCGCTCCGGCAGCGACAGGCCGCGGAAGAACACCGCCATGGCGAAGGCCGCCGCCTGCCCCTCCCCGACCGTGCCGTCGGTGAGGCCGCGGATGAAGGCCCCGATCTCGTCCGGATCGAGGGGCTGGCCGTCGCGCTTGGCCCGGATCGTCTCCTGAGGCAGCCGCACGCTCACAGCGTCCGCGCCCGCATCAGGGTCTCGAACAGGCTGCTCGCCCCGAGCCGGAAGGTTCTCGGGCTCACCCAGCCGGGACCCATCAGCCGGTCGGCGAGGTCGAGGTAGGTGGCGGCGTCGGCGACGCTGCGCAGGCCGCCGGAGACCTTCAGGCCCGCGGGGCGGCCGCCGGCGCGGATCTCGGCCAGCATCGCCTCGGCGGCTTCCGGGGTCGCCGAGACCGGGCTCTTGCCCGTGGAGGTCTTCAGGAAGTCGGCGCCCGCCTCCAGGGCGATCCGGCTGGCCTCCCGGATCCGCTCCGGCTCGGCGAGCGCACCCGTCTCCAGGATCACCTTCAGGGTCGCGGATCCGCAGGTGTCGCGCACGGCCTCGACCATGTCGCGGGCCACCGCCGCCTCGCCCCGCAGCAGCGCGCCGTAGGGCAGGACGAGGTCGATCTCGTCGGCGCCGTCGCGCAGCGCCTCGGCGGTGTCGTCGGTGGCGCGGGCGCAGTCCTCGCCGCCCGCGGGGAAGTTGATCACCGTGGCGATCCGGATCGCGGTGCCCGCGAGCGCCCGCGCGCCCTGCGCGACGAAGCGCGGCCAGACGCAGATCGCCGCGACGCCGCCGCGCTTCGCGTCCCGGCAGAGGACGTCGATCCGGGTCTCGGTGCAGGTCTCGCCGAGATCGGTGAGGTCGAGGAGCGGCAGGGCCCGGCGTGCGACCGCGCCGGCTTCGGGGTCAGTCATCGGCTGTCTCTCCGTCGGGCAGGCCGGCCACGAACGCCCGGACCAAGCGGCCGAGATCCTCCGCGGCCCGGGCCGCGACTTCCTTCGTCTCCGCGTGGTGCGGCGCGCCGCCGGCAATGCCGGCCGCGAGGTTCGTCACCACCGAGACCGCCGCCACCGGCAGGTCGAGGAACCGGGCGAGGATCACCTCCGGCACGGTGGACATGCCCACGAGGTCGGCGCCCAGGATGCCGGCCATCCGCACCTCCGCGGGCGTCTCGAAGCTCGGGCCCGAGAACCACGCGTAGACTCCCTCCCCCAGGGGCACGCCGCAGGCCCCGGCCGCCGCGCGGAGCCGCGCCCGCAGGTCCGGGTCGTAGGCCTCGGTCATCGGCACGAACCGGGCGTCGCTGGCCTCGCCGATCAGCGGGCTCAGGCCGGAGAGGTTGATGTGGTCGGCGAGCAGCACGAGGCAGCCGGGCCCGGTCGCGGGCCGCAGCGATCCGGAGGCGTTGGTGAGGAGCAGGCGGCGGGCGCCGAGGTGCCGGGCGCAAGCGAGCGGCACCCGCATCGCCGCCGGGTCACCGCGCTCGTAGGCGTGGGCCCGCCCCTCGAAGATCAGGACCGGCCGCCCGGCGAGGCGGCCGCGATGCAGCCGGCCGCCGTGGCCGCTGACACCGGGCCCCGGAAATCCGGGGATCGCCGCGTAGTCGACGGCGCGCGCGTCCGTGAGGGCCGCCGCGATCCCGCCGAGGCCGGTGCCGGTCACCACCGCGCAGGCGTAGGGACCCGCGAAGCCGGCGGCGCGCAGGGCGTCGCGGGCGGCCGCCTCACTCACCGAGCGTCTCCGGGCCGAAGGATTCCGGCAGCAGCTCCGCCAGCGTGAAGGTGCGGGCGACCCCGCCCGGACCGGCGGCGTGGATCGGGGTGTCCGGCCGGGCGAACTCGCGGATGCGCTGGCGGCAGGCGCCGCAGGGCGTCACCAGGCCGTTGCCGTCGCCGCAGACCAGGATCGCCGCGATGCGCCGGCCGCCGGCCGCCACCATGGCGGCGATCGCCCCGGCCTCCGCGCAGGTCCCGACCGGGTATGCGGCGTTCTCGACGTTGCACCCGGCGTGGATCGCGCCGCGCTCGTCGCGCAGCGCGGCCCCGACGGGGAAGCGGGAATAGGGCGCGTGCGCGTGCGCGCGCACCGCGCGCGCCGCCTCGAACAGGGCTGCGAGCCCGTCATCGTCCCGTGCTGGGTCCCGTGCTGGATCCGCGGCCTGCATGGCCGATCTTTGGCACCCGCCGGGGCGCCCTGTCGAGGCCCCGGGCGGGAGTCCGGCGCGGCGCTCAGCGGGTCGCCGGACCGGCGCCGAGGAGGCTCGCCGCCTGACGCAGGTCCGCGTCGCTGCGCGGGCCGCTCAGGGCGTAGGCGGTGTCGCCCGCGTTCCACGAGACGACGTCGCCGTCGTCCGAGCCGGTGATGAGCGTCGTCGGTCCGCCGCGGATGCCGCGGGTGGCGAACAGCGACGCCTCGCCGAAGCGCTCGGTCTCCAAGGCGACCTCGATCCCGGTGCCGTGCCGGGCGGGGAAGACCTGGATGTCGCGCACCCGCCAGCCGTCCGGCAGGGCCGGCAGGTCGATGCCGGTCGCCGAGCGGAGCCGCGCCCGGTCGTAGACCGGATCGTCGGCCTGGCCACCGATGCTCTTGCGCAGCTGCGCCACGACCCGGGCCTGCCGCGCGTCGGCGATCAGGGCCGGATCCGGGGTCGCCGCCAGGGTGTCGGGAACGCCGAAGCGGCCGATCTCGTCGTGGGCCAGCCAGCCCGCGCCCACGAGCACCGCGATCGCGGCGGCCCGCTTCAGGCGCGAGGCGACGCGGCGCCAGCGCAGGTTCCGGTCGAAGCGGCGCGCCAGGACCATGTTCCGGTCCGGCCCGGGCCCCGGAACGCGCTCGAAGCAGGCCCTGAGGGCGTCGCGATCGTGCATCTCGGCCATCACCCGGGCCGCGGCCTCGGGATTGGCCGCGAGGTGCGCCTCGACGTCGAGACGGCGCATCGGGTCGATCTGGCCGTCGACGAAGGCGATGAGATCGTCGTCTGTGATCGGATCGATCATCGTGAAGTCCTCGAATCCAGCGTGCCCGGAGGCGATCCGCCGGTCGCAATCGTCAGTCGGCACCGGCGCCCGCGGGTGCCGGTCCTTCATCAGCTCCGCGCTCAGCTCTCTCCGACGGCGCGTCGCAGAGGCCAGGCGGACCTTTCCCGCGGCTCGTCGGACACGACGAGCCGGAGGGTGGAGGGCGGTCCGCGCCGCGTCTCGGGTGTCTTGGCGGGCTCCGCCTCGTCGGAGCTGCGGTCGGTCCGCGTCCCCTCCTCGAAGGCCCGCAGAGCCGCCCGGCCGCGGCCGAGACGGGACATCAGCGTGCCGATCGGGATGCCGAGGACGGCCGCCGCGTCGGCGTAGGCCATGCCTTCCAGGGTGACGAGGTGGAGCGCCGCGCGCTGCTCCTCCGGCAGCTTGAGGAAGGCCTGCCGGATCTGGGCGAGGCGCACCTGACCCTCCTGGGCCGGCGGCGCCATGTCCTCGGTCATCCGGACCAGTGTGTCGGCGTGCCGCGCCTCGACCTGCCGGCGGCGCTGCTCGTCGATGAAGGCGTTGTGCAGCACCGTCATCATCCAGGTGCGCAGATTGGTGTTCGGCCGCAGCGAGCCCTGCATCTCCAGGGCCCGCACCAGCGTGTCGTGCACGAGGTCGTCGGCCCGCAGCGTGTCGCGGGTGAGCGACCGCGCGTAGCGCCGCAGGGGCACCAGCAGGTCGAGGAGGTCCGCGCGCTTGTTCTTGTCCGATGCCATGATGTGTGAACGCGGGGGCCGCACGTTTAATCCCGCCTGCCGGCCCGGCGTCGCGGTCAGGCCTGGTCGAGGGTGGCGGCGATCCCCGAGATCACCCGCGGATCGGTCGGCTCGACCTGCGTGGCGAAGGCCGCCGCGAGGCTGCCGTCGCGGGCGATCAGGTACTTGTGGAAGTTCCAGCGCGGCGTCTCGGCGGGGCGCTCGGCCGCCGCCCAGCGGTAGAACGGGTGGGCGCCCGGCATCTTCACCCGGGTCTTGGCCGTGAGCGGGAAGGTGACGCCGTGATTCCTCCGCGCCGCCTCCGCGATGGCCTGGCCGTCCAGGGGTTCCTGGTTGCCGAAATCCGGCGACGGGACGCCCAGCACGATGAGCCCGCGATCGCCGAACCGCGTCCAGATCGTCTGCAGCCCGGTGAGCTGCCCGGCATAGCCGCAAGCTGTCGCGGTGTTGACCACGAGAATCGGCTTCCCCGCGTAGGCGGAGAGCGGCATCGGCGCGGCCTCCGGGGTCTCGAAGGCGAAATCCGTGGCCCGCGCGGTGCCGGCGGGCTGCTCCGCGGCGCGGGCGCCGCCGGCGAGACCGGCACCGATCAGGATCAGGGCCTCGCGGCGCAGCAGCGTCATGGCGGTGACCTCTTCGCGACCTCGTCGCGCCACTGAGCGCGCGATTTTCCGCGCGGCAACGCGCCCGACCCGCCACGGTTTCATGCGCCGCGACGGTCGTTTCGACGCAGGCTCGACCGCCGCGGATCGGAAGGCCGGCGGGCGGCCTCAACCGGTCCGGACCGTGTCGAGGAAGCGGCCCACTTCCACGTCGAGCTGTTGAGCCTGCCCCAGCAGCCCGGACGCCGCCTCGAGCACCTGTGCGGCGGCGCTCCCAGCCCCCTCCGCCGAGCGGGCCACGGCCGTGATGTTGTTGGTGACGGCTCCGGTCCCGAGTGCCGCCTGCCCGACGTTCCGGACGATCTCCTGGGTCGCCGAACCCTGCTCCTCGACCGCCGCGGCAATCCCGCTCGACACTGCACTGATCTCGTTGATGCGGCTGACGACCCGCGTGATCGCGTCGGAGGCGTCCCCGGTCCAGGACTGGATCTCGCCGACCTGTCGGGCGACCTCCTCGGTCGCCTTGGCGGTCTGCTCGGCCAGTTCCTTGACCTCGCTCGCGACCACCGCGAAGCCGCGACCCGCCGCGCCGGCGCGGGCCGCCTCGATCGTGGCGTTGAGGGCCAGCAGGTTGGTCTGGCCGGCGATGCCCGAGATGAGGCCGACCACGTCGCCGATCCGCGTCGCGCTCTCCCGCAGGCTGCGCATCAGGTCCGCGGATCGTCCGGCCTCCGCGACGGCCGTGTCGGCGAAGTCGGCCGCCGTCTGCACCTGACGGCCGATCTCGTGAATGGTCGTGCCGAGTTCCTCGGCGGCGGCAGCCACCGTGCTGACATTCGTGGCCGCCTGCTCGGCCGCCGCCGCGACCGTCGTCGACTGGTCGGCCGTCTCGGCCGCAGCGAAGCTCATGCGCGCGGCCGTGGATTCGAGTTCGCTCGCCGCCGACGAGACGGCCCGCACCACACCGCCGACCGCCGCCTGGAAGCCGTCGGCCATCTCGACCATCGCGGCCTTGCGTTGCGCATCGAGGGCGGCACGGGCCTGCGCAGCCTCGGCTTCGAGGGTCGCGGCTCGGACGAGGCCGTCGCGGAAGACTCGGACCGCATCGGCCATGGCGCCGATCTCGTCACCGCGGCCGACTCCGGGCACTTCGGTCCGGAGATCGTTCGCCGCCATCCGGGTCATCGCGGCCGTGATGGCGCGGACCGGCTTGGCGATGCCGATCTGCAGGAGCGCCAGACCGATCAGCCCGATGCCGGCCATCAGGCCGAGGCCGATCAGGCTCGCTGAACGCGTCGCCGCGATGGCCGTCGCCGCGGCCTGAGCCCGGCCGTTCATCAGCGCGCGCTCCGTGTCGGCGATCTCGGCCGTCTTGGCGCGGATCTCGTCCATGATCGCCTTGCCGACGCCCGAGATCATGATCCGGCGCGCCTCTTCCCGCGTCGCGGCATCGCGCATCAGGGCGATCTCGCGATCCGCGAACGCGCTGCCCCAGCGATCAGCCAGCGACTTCAGGTCCGTCAAGCGTGCCTGCTGCGCGGGGTTGTCCGCCACCAGCCGCCGCATCTCCGACCAGGCCGCCGCGAAGGCCTCACGTCCGGCCGTCTCGGGCTCGAGGAAGCGCGGCTCCGCGGCGATCAGGTAGCCGCGCAGGCCGGTCTCCCGATTCACCATCGCGAGGCTCATCCGCTCGACCTGTTCCAGCACCGCCTGCGTATGCTCGATCCGGTCCTGAGCTTCCCGGATGTCACCGATGTTCCGCAAGGTTATGCCGGCCACGACCAATGTAACGATGAGCATCGCGCCCATGACAAGAGCGATCTTGATGCTGATCCTGTAGTCAGACATACGAAATGACATGTCTCGGGCTCTCCCCGCGGTGAGTGAGTCGCCGCCTCATCAACCGCGCTCTGCCCGTAGACGCTTCATCGTCGCTTATGAAGAAAAATTTTTATTAACTCGAAGTCAGACCAAAATACATATACGCAAACTCCCTTCCTTCCACCGAACATCAGGCCGATAATCTGCCAGATCCGACAATCTTTGACAGATCTAGACAGAAAATTGTCTTGATATCAATTATTCGTACACGGCCCGAAGGGCCCATCACTGATACGTCTGCTGAAGGTCGACCGTGCAATCCCGGCCGATCCGCTCGTAGTTCTCGGCGAGCCAGGCCTGCGCGGCGGCGCGGCCCTTGTCGCGCAGGCGCTTGAACACGGTCCAGCGCGCGTCGAGCTTGGAGGCGGCGTTATAGTCTTCGAGGGCGTCGGTGCCGTCGATCCGGTGCACGAGGACCCGGCGGTACTGGCCCTGGCCGAGGGTGCCCTCCTCGATCAGCCCGTCCAGGAAGTCGATCGCCCGCAATTCGCGCATCAGATTCGCGTTGAACGTGATCTCGTTGAGCCGGTCGCGGATCTCGGCCTCCGTGCGCGGGGTCTCGCGCCGCTCCACGGGGTTGATCTGCACGAGCAGGATGTCGCGGGTCTGGGCGCCGCGGTGCAGGGGGTAGAGCGGCGGGTTGCCGAGGTAGCCGCCGTCCCAGTAGGGCACGCCGTCGATCTCCACCGCCTGGAAGACCGTGGGTAGGCAGGCCGAGGCCATCAGGTGGTCGACGGTCAGGCGCTCGCGCTCGAACACCGCGAGCTTGCCGGTCCAGACGTTGGTCGCCGAGACGAACAGGCCCGCCGTGTCGGCCTCGCGGAGGCGGTCGAAATCGACCTGCTCGGCGAGCGCCTTGCGCAGCGGATTGATGTTGAGCGGGTTCGACACGTAGGGGCTCGGCGCCAGCATCTTGGCCCAGAACTCGGCCACCGGGTTGCCTTTCCACAGGCTGAACAGGCCGCTCACGAGGTTGCGCTGGGCCGGCCCCAGGTCGCCGTCGAGGCTGACCTCGCGCCAGAACCGCTCCAGACCCTCGCGGGCCCCGTCCGGGCCGCCCTTCAGCCAGCCATCCACCAGAACGACGGCGTTCATCGCCCCGGCGCTCGCCCCCGTCACCGCCTCGAAGCCGAGGCGGCCGTCCTCGATGAGCGCGTCGAGCACGCCCCAGGTGAAGGCGCCGTGCGCGCCGCCGCCCTGGAGAGCGAGCGCCACCGGCTTCTCGAACTTGGGCCCGGCGAGCGCGGGGCCCGGCGCCTGCGCCGGCTGCGCCTCGATCGCGTCGGTGACGGGCGATTCGGGAACGGCGGTGGCGGGGTTGTGCGGCTCGGCGCCACCGAATTGCTCGCTCATGTCGGCCTCCTGATCCACCACACAGATGGGATGCTGCGATGCAGCATCAACCGTGCGGCGGGATCGCGGCGGGGTGCCCGCCCCGCGCCGGCACCTGTCCCGGCCTGAGCGAATCGGCAACAGAGTCCGACGAAAACCGGCCGGCGACGGCGGCGGGTGCCTCCGGGACGTGCAGGAAACTCGACATCCGCGCCCGGATACGACATGACAGCCGCGATGCTGTCCTGCGCGATGCTGCCCCGCGCGGCGCCGGGTTGACGCGGCGCCGGGTCGTCCGCAGCTAACCCGCGGCAGCCCCGAAGTTCCGGCGAGGCGTGTCCCCGGGACCGGCCCGGCAGCCGTCACGGCTCCGGCACCCGCGAGGCGCGCCCGCGAAAGTCCACGATGGAAGTCATGGAAGCCACCCGTTCCGAGAACCCCGCCGACAACCCGCTGGCCGGCGGCGGACCGGAGATCGCCGGCCCCGCCCCGCGCCACCGCACCGTCGGCGTCACGGTCGGTGAGGGCGAGGGCGCGGTCACCGTCGGCGGCGGCGCCCCGATCGTCGTCCAGTCGATGACCAACACCGACACGGCCGACATCGACGCCACCGTGGCGCAGGTCGCCCAGCTCGCCCGGGTCGGCTCGGAGCTCGTGCGCATCACGGTCGACCGCGACGAGGCGGCGGCCGCGGTGCCGAAGATCCGCGAGCGCCTCGACCGGATCGGCGTCCACGTGCCGCTGGTGGGCGACTTTCACTACATCGGCCACAAGCTGCTCGCCGACCATCCGGCCTGCGCGGAGGCGCTGGCCAAGTACCGGATCAACCCCGGCAACGTCGGCTTCAAGGACAAGAAGGACACGCAGTTCTCGGCGATCATCGAGCAGGCGATCAAGCACAACAAGACCGTGCGGATCGGCGCCAACTGGGGCTCGCTGGACGGCGAGCTGCTCACTCACCTGATGGACGAGAACGCCAAGGCGCCGCGGCCGATCGACGCCCGGGCGGTGATGCGCGAGGCGATGGTCCGCTCGGCGATCAGCTCGGCCGACCGCGCCGTGGAGCTCGGCCTGCCGCAGAACAAGATCATCCTCTCGGCCAAGGTCTCGGCGGTGCAGGACCTGATCGCCGTCTACCGCGAGGTGGCGCGCCGCTCGGACTACGCCATCCATCTCGGCCTCACCGAGGCCGGCATGGGCTCGAAGGGTCTCGTGGCCGCCTCGGCCGCCATCGGCGTGCTGCTCCAGGAGGGGATCGGCGACACGATCCGGTACTCGCTGACCCCCGAGCCCGGCGGCGACCGGACCGTCGAGGTCAAGGCCAGCCAGGAACTCCTGCAGACCATGGGGTTCCGCACCTTCGTGCCGATGGTGGCGGCCTGCCCGGGTTGCGGCCGCACGACCTCGACCACGTTCCAGGAACTCGCCCGCGACATCCAGAACTGGATCGTCACCTCCATGCCGGAGTGGAAGAAGACCTATCCGGGCGTCGAGGGGCTGAACGTGGCCGTGATGGGCTGCATCGTGAACGGCCCGGGCGAATCGAAGCACGCCGATATCGGCATCTCGCTGCCCGGCACCGGCGAGACCCCGACCGCGCCGGTCTTCATCGACGGCAAGAAGGCGATGACGCTCCGCGGCCCGACGCTGGCCAAGGACTTCGAGACGATCGTGATCGACTACATCGAGCGCCGATTCGGCCAGGGCGGGAACCGCACCGCCGCCGAGTGACGGGCGGGCCGACGCGCAGGTCCCGCGAGACGGAGACCGCGTCGCCTCCCGCCGTCGCTCCGGGGCGCCGCGTGTCCGGTTAACGTTGGCGGCGTGGCCCGCCGTGCCGAGACCCAGCTCCGCGTTCTTCGCGGGTGCACACGGTTTCCGGGCGCACGAGGGCATGATAGCAAGGCCGCACGATCCCGCGAGCGGTCGGCCCGGTGGCCGGCCCGCACGGTTCGGCGGAGTCTTCGCGTTTTCTGCCCGGCCCCGACTGGCCCCTGAGCCGAACCGCGAAGCGCCGGCCACGCCCGAGCTTCCGACATCCGCATGAGCCAAACCTTCGCACCCGGCGTAGCCCCCCAGCCCGCGCCCGCAGCCCCCGACGCCGCGCGCGCGGCCGCCCAGGCCGCCGACGAGACCGGCGCCCCGGCGCCGACGCACGGGCCGGCCACCGCCGGCAGCCTCGACGCCCCCGAGAAGGCCGAGACCCAGCACGGCCATGCCGGGTTCTGGACGCTGCTGGTCGGCTCCGTCGGCGTCGTCTACGGCGATATCGGCACCAGCCCGCTCTACGCGTTCCGCGAGGCCCTGGTCCCGGCCCGGACCGACGGCATCCTGCTGCCCGAGGAGGTGATCGGCACCGTGTCGCTGATCCTCTGGGCCCTCTTCATGATCGTGACGGTCAAGTACGTCGCGATCCTGCTGCGCATGGACAACAACGGCGAGGGCGGCATCCTCTCGCTGATGGCGCTGGCCCGGAAGGCGCTCGGCGGCTCGCGCATCGTGTTCATGCTGGGGCTCCTCGGCGCCTCGCTGTTCTACGGCGACGCGGTGATCACGCCGGCGATCTCGGTCCTCTCGGCGGTGGAGGGCCTGAAGCTCGTCACGCCCGCCCTCGACGAGTACGTCCTGCCGATCACCGTGGTGATCATCGTCGCGCTGTTCCTCGTGCAGAACCGCGGGACCGGGAAGGTGGCGGCCTTCTTCGGGCCGGTGACCGTCGTGTGGTTCCTCGCCATGGCGCTCGCGGCGCTGCCGCACATCACCCTGCACCCGGAGGTGTTCCGCGCTCTCAATCCCTGGCACGCCGTGCACTACCTGCTCGGCCACGGCAGCGGCGCGCTGATCGCCCTGGGGGCGGTGTTCCTGGCGGTGACCGGGGCCGAGGCCCTGTTCGCCGATCTCGGCCATTTCGGCCGCAAGCCGATCCAGGTGGCCTGGATCTGCCTCGTCTTCCCGGCGCTCGCCCTCAACTATCTCGGGCAGGCGGCCCTGGTGCTGGAGAAGCCAGACACGGCCGATCCGTTCTTCCAGCTCGTGCCCGCCTGGGGACTGCTGCCGATGGTGGTGCTCGCCACGATCGCCACCGTGGTGGCGAGCCAGGCGGTGATCACCGGCGCCTTCTCGCTGTCCCGGCAGGCGATCCAGCTCGGCCTGCTGCCGCGGCTGGAGATCCGCCACACCTCCGAGTCGCATGCCGGCCAGATCTACCTGCCGCAGATCAACGCCCTCCTGATGTTCGGCGTGGTGCTGCTCGCCGTGCTGTTCAAGACCTCGTCGTCGCTCGCCTCGGCCTACGGCATCGCGGTGACCGGCACGATGCTGCTCACCGCCTCGCTGACCTTCCTAGTGATGTGGCGCATGTGGAAGTGGTCGCCCGTGGCGGCTGCGGCCGTGATGCTGCCCTTCATCGTCCTCGAGTTCCTGTTCCTGCTCTCCAACCTGATCAAGGTCGTGGAGGGCGGCTACGTACCCCTGCTGCTCGCGGGCGGCCTCATCATCCTGATGTGGACCTGGGTGCGCGGGGTGACGATCCTGTTCAACAAGACCCGCAAGACCGACGTGCCGCTGGTCGAGCTGGTCGGCATGCTGGAGAAGAGCCCGCCCCACCACGTGCGCGGCACTGCGGTGTTCCTGACGAGCGATCCCGAGATCGCCCCGGCGGCGCTCCTGCACAACCTCAAGCACAACAAGGTGCTACACGAGAAGAACGTGATCCTCACCGTCGAGACGGTGGACACGCCGCGCTCGAACGAGGCCGACAAGGTGCGGATCGAGCCGGTGGGCCCGCATTTCTACAAGGTCGTGATGAAGTTCGGCTACATGGAGACGCCGAACATCCCGAAGACGCTGGTGCTGCTGCGCCGCCAGGGCTTCAAGTTCGACATCATGGCGACGTCGTTCTTCCTGTCGCGCCGCTCGATCCGGCCGGCGGCGCATTCGGGCATGCCGCTCTGGCAGGACCGGATCTTCATCACCCTCGCCAAGAACGCCAACGACGCGACGGACTTCTTCCAGATCCCGACCGGGCGCGTGGTGGAGGTCGGGACGCAGGTGACGGTCTGAGGGCCGCGCCGCCATGGTCATCGGCGCGCGCGTCCTGATGATCCGGGCTCCGGACGGCGATGTCCCTGTCCCGGTCCGGCTCCGCGCGCCGGAATACGCGGACGGGAACTGGATCTGTCGCTACACGATCGGTTGGCCCGAGCAGCCGCGAGACAAGTTTCGGAGCCGGCGCGGACGCGCTGCAGGCGCTCCATCTGGCGATGCAGAAGATCGGTCTCGATCTGTACGTCAGCGCGGCCAATAAGGCCGGCGTCCTGATATGGGAGAAGCCCGGTGACGGGTACGGCTTCCCTATCCCGAAGAACGGCCGCGATCTTCTGGTCGGCGCCGACACGACTTTCGAGGGCTGAGCTGCCGGCCCGACGGAGCTCGACAGCGGGCGCCTGTCATCGCGCGCAGCGAAGCGTCCCAACCCGAGGTGCAGCGCTGGGGCGCCAAGCGGAGCGATGTGCGTCGCTCCGCCCGCGGCCACGGCGCGCGGCGAACCGGACCGCCTGACCGAATCGACCCGCCCGCGTCCCCGTGTCGATGGTCACCCATGTGCGCCGCCGCACGCGGCATGCCTCGGGCGCAGAGGCTCGGGGATGACCGGCCGCGTCCCCGCGTTGCGCCCACCCCGCCGCGTGCCTTAGAATATTTATTATTCTGAGCTTGAGCGTTCGCCCCGCGGCCTGTCCGCACCGGGGAACGTGAGCCGGCTAAGCCGGCCGAGGCCCCCGGCCCGGCTCGGACCCGACTGATCGCCGCTCCGGCGCCGCCAGACAGGACGCAACGATGATCAAACTCACCGTGAACGGGGCTGCGCGCAGCTTCGACGGCGACCCCGACATGCCGCTGCTGTGGTACCTGCGGGACGAGCTCGGGCTCACCGGCACCAAGTTCGGCTGCGGCGTGTCGCTCTGCGGGGCCTGCACCATCCATCTCGGCGGCGCGGCGACCCGCGCCTGCATCACGCCGGTCTCGGCGGCCGCCGGCCAGGAGGTCGTGACCATCGAGGGTCTGTCGCCGGACGGCAACCATCCCGTGCAGGTGGCGTGGCGCGACCAGAACGTCGCCCAGTGCGGCTTCTGCCAGTGCGGCCAGATCATGCAGGCGGCCGCCCTCCTCAAGGACACGCCGAAGCCCACCGACGACGACATCGACACCACGATGAGCGGCAACATCTGCCGCTGCGGCACCTACCCGCGCATCCGCGCCGCGATCCATCAGGCCGCCGGCCAGACGGCGCCCGCCAGCAAGGGAGAGCGCCTGTGATCCACGACGCCAAGCTCACCGCTGAGCGCGCCGCCGGCACCACGCCGGCCCTCGACAACGTCAGCCGCCGCGGCATCCTCGGCGGCGCCGGCGCCCTGGTTCTGGCCCTCTCGCTGCGCCCGGCCCGGGCCGACGAGACCCAGACCAAGGAGCAGAAGGAGCAGAAGTTCGGCGCCGACGGCATGCCGCACGGCTGGCGCGACGACCCGAAGGTCTTCGTCGCCATCGCGCCGGACGGCACCGTCACGGTGACCAATCACCGCTCCGACATGGGCCAGGGCATCCGCACCTCTGTGGCCTTCACGGTCGCCGACGAGCTGGAGGCCGACTGGGCGAAGGTGAAGGTCGTCCAGGCCTGGGGCGACGAGACCCGCTTCGGCAACCAGGACACGGATGGTTCGCGCTCGACCCGCCACTTCTTCCAGCACTTCCGCCACGCCGGCGCCGCCGCGCGGCTGATGCTGATCCAGGCGGCGGCCAAGCAGTGGGGCGTGCCGGCCTCCGAGGTGACGGCCGTCAACCACACGCTGACCCACGCCAAGTCGGGCCGCACCCTCGGCTACGGCGCGGTCGCCAAGGCCGCCGCCGAGCTGCCGGTGCCCACCGACGTCAAGCTGAAGGATCCCAAGGACTTCCGCTACATCGGCACCGGCAAGATCGGTCTGATCGACAATTTCGACATCACCACCGGCAAGGCGGTCTACGGCCTCGACACCAAGCTCGACGGGATGCTGTACGCGGTCGTCGCTCGCCCGGCCGTCTACGGCGGCACGGTGAAGTCCTTCGACGACAGCGAGGCCAAGAAGGTCCCGGGCGTCGTGAAGATCTTCAAGATCGACGCCACCCCGATCCCCTCGGAGTTCATGCCGCTCGGCGGCGTCGCCGTGGTGGCCAAGAACACCTGGGCAGCCCTGAAGGCCCGGGACGCGCTCAAGATCACCTGGGACGACGGCCCGAACGCCGGCTACGATACCGACGCGTTCCGCAAGGAGCTGGAGGCCGCCGCGCGCAAGCCCGGCAAGGTCGTGCGCACGCAGGGCGACGTCGACGGCGCCATGGCCAAGGCCAAGACCAAGGTCCAGGCCGAGTACTTCGTGCCGCACCTCGCCCAGGCCCCCATGGAGCCCCCGGCGGCGGTAGCCCGGGTGAAGGATGGGTTCTGCGAGGCCTGGGCCTGCGTCCAGGGTCCGCAGGCCGCCAACGACCGCCTGATGAAGGCGCTCAAGCTGCCCGACGACAAGGTCAAGGTGAACGTCACGCTGCTCGGCGGCGGGTTCGGGCGCAAGTCGAAGCCCGATTACGTGGTCGAGGCGGCGCTCTGCTCGCAGGCCGTCGACGGCGCGCCGGTGAAGCTCGCCTGGACCCGTGAGGACGACCTCCACCACGGCTTCTACCACACGATCTCGGTGGAGCGGCTGGAGGCCGGCCTCGACGACAAGGGCATGCCGGTGGCGTGGCTGCACCGCTCGGTGGCGCCGACGATCGGCTCGATCTTCGCGCCCGACCCGAAGCACGAGCTGCCGTTCGAGCTCGGGATGGGGTTGGTCAACACGCCGCTCGACATCCCGAACATGCGGCTGGAGAACCCCGAGGCCGCCGCGCATGCCCGCATCGGCTGGTTCCGCTCGGTGTCGAACATCCCGCACGCCTTCGCGATCCAGTCCTTCGTGTCAGAGCTGGCGCACGCCGCCGGCCGCGAGCCGAAGGAGTACCTGCTCGCGCTCATCGGACCGGATCGCAAGATCAGCCCGACCGAGATCGGCGACGTCTGGAACTACGGCGAGGACCCGAAGCGCTACCCGATCGAGACCGGCCGCCTGCGCGGCGTGATCGAGGCGGCCGCCAAGGGCGCGGGCTGGGGTCGCCAGATGCCGAAGGGCACCGGCCTCGGCATCGCCGGCCACTACAGCTTCGTCACCTACACGGCGGTGGCGGCCGAGGTGGAGGTCGACGACAAGGGCCAGGTCCAGGTGAAGGCGATCGACATCGCGGTCGATTGCGGCCCGCAGGTGAACCCGGAGCGCATCCGCTCGCAGATGGAGGGCGCCGTGGTCATGGGGATGGGGCTCGCCCTCACCTCCGAGATCACCTTCAAGCAGGGCCGGGCGGTCCAGAACAACTTCGACGGCTACGAGGTCCTCCGGATCGACGCCGCCCCGAAGGCGGTCCGCGTGCACTTGGTGCCGACCGGCCGCTGGGACGGTCCGCTCGGCGGCGTCGGCGAGCCCGGCGTGCCGCCGGTGGCGCCGGCCATCGCCAACGCGATCTTCGCGGCCACCGGCCGGCGGGTCCGGCAATTGCCGATCCGCGATCAGCTGAGCGCCTGAACCGTCACCCGTCGCGAGGCGTTGGGGCCGTGGGGAAACCCGCGGCCCCATTCTCTTGGAAAGTACTCGACCCGATGATGCGTCCCGCCCTGACGGCCTGCCTGACCCTGATCCTGACGGCGGCCCCCGCCCTCGCCTCGCCCTGCGGCGACCGGATCGAGGGCGTCTCCAAGCGGGTCCAGTCCGAGCTGACCCAGTCGATCTCCGCCTCGACCAGCGGCCAGGGTAACGCCGCCAAGCGCGGCGGCGAGGGTGTCACCGGGACGGAGGGCCAGCGGGCAAACGAGTCGCCGCAGGCGCCGCCGGAGAAGTCGGCCCAGGCCGGCCAGGGCGCGGACGCCGCCCAGCAGGCGAAGGTCGCCCTGGAAGAGGCGCGCACGGCGGATCAGAAGGGCGACGCGCAGGCGTGCGAGGCGGCGCTCACCCGCGCTGAGCAGCAGCTGAAGAAGGCACCCTGAGGGGCTGAAACGCTTCCCGGTTATCCGTTTCTGCCCCACCGGCTTTGCGAGGGGAGCGAAGCAACCCAGGGTCACGCCAAGCCTTCCGAGGTCGCGCTGCCCTGCGTCGCTTCGCTCATGATGACGGAGCGCGTAATACCCCAGCCTCCGTCAGGTCCGAGCCGGCCCGTCACGGTTGGCTCAGGGCCGGCCGCGAGCGCAATTCGATCCGCGTGACGTACGTCCGGGGAGAGCCCCGTCACCGCCCCAGCGCGCTGATCTCGATCACGAATTTCCGCCGCAGCGCCCTGGAGAAATCGCTGTAGCCGGCAGCCGCCAGCAGGAAGGCGCCCGGGCCTCCGATGACGTGCGCGCGGTACCACTGCTCCAGGCCCGTGCGCTCCTGCGGCAGCGGCGTCGGGAGCAGGCCGTAGCCGGGCGCCCGGTAGGCCCCGGCCCCGACCACGTCGTTCTCGCCCGGCACCAGGATCGGCAGGCCGTTGATCGTCGCGCCGGTGTCGAGCAGTGACCGGTGCGCCTCCGCGAGACTGGCGGCGTCGGTGCAGTTGTCGATCCCGTCGCCGGAGACGTCGACCACCACGCGCTCGGCCGGGACCGGGAGCGCCGGGAGCACGGCGGCGGTCACGGTGCGGAACATCTGGCCGAGGCAGGTGAACTCGCCCGCCTGGCGCGGCGTCGCCCGCACCAGGGCCGCGGCCGCCGCGGCGTCGGCCTGGCCGGCGATCCGCCGCCAGCCGACCGCGAGGGTCGCCCGGTCGGCCCAGGTCACCATCGCGAACAGGATCCCGCCCGGGTTGCCGGTGATCGCGCCGAGGACCGACGGGTCCTCCAGGGCCTCGGCGATGCCCTCCATCTGCAGCCGGAAGCGCGCCTCGTCGACGGATTGCGACACGTCCACGGAGACGACCAGCGCGGTGGCGACGCTCTCGGGCGCGGCCTGAACGGGCTCGGGTGTGGCGGGCGCGAGCCCGAGGAGCAGCAGGACGGCGCCCCGCAGGACGCCGCGGCGGATCCGTCGCGAACCCGTCCGCATCATCGACCTCGGCGCTACCGGAAGGCGCGGCCCTGCGGCCGTCGCGCATCCGTTAGGCCACGTTTCGGCGTCGCGCGAAACCGGCCTTTCGGGGGGCCCGCCGCGCGGACCCACCCGTCGGACCGACGCGCCGCGGGGCAGGCCCGGATGCGCGTCGGCAGGGTGTGGTTCGGGCGCGAAGCCCGGCCCCGGTGAGGAAGGTTCGCTCCGGCGGCGGTGGCCCGCTCATCTCGGAGGTTGCCCGTCCTCCGGCCCCGTCCCTGGGCCGGCCGCGGGGTCGTCGAGGGCGGCCTCGGCCGCCCCGGAAGCTGCCTCAGGCCGCCGCGGCGGCGAGGGCGTGCGGGTTGCCGTTCAGGCCGGCGCAGAGATCGTCGATCTCTGCGAGGTCCAACGCCTCGCCGGCCCGGCCGGCGATGGTGTCGATCAGGTGATCCTGACGGGGGTCGAACGGATGACCCTGCATCCGGTAGAACTGGTAATAGCGCAGTGCCGCCAGGACGGTGTCACGCTCGCGGTCGGTTACGGTGAAGTGCTGCATGGGTAGTTGCTTCCCCTTGTGGCTTCAACGAACGCTCGGGTAGGCCGCGACGCCGATCCCGAGCTTGACTGTTGTAACCCGTGGGCAACTGCCCGACCAGTTCTTGACAGCTCGCGCCGATGTGATTCGCGTCATTTAAGATTTTGATCCTGGCCCGGTCCGGCAGATCACGGGCCGAGAAACCCCGTTCGCACAACAGGTTGGCGAGCCCGACGGCGAACGCCGCGTGGTGGGCCCCGTCTGCGGCCGGTCCCGAATCCCCGCCGTCGGCCGGTCGCCCCGCTAGAGGCCGAGTTCGTCGAGGTAGCACGGCAGCGCGACGCTCGCCGGCCCGTAGCGGGTCGCGTCGAAGGCGTCGGCGTTGTCGGACGGCTCCAGGTTGACCTCGCAGGTCGGGATGCCGAGGGCCTGGGCCTGCCGCACGTAGCCGGCCGCCGGGTAGACGGCCCCCGACGTGCCCACGGCCACGAACAGGTCGGCCTCGGAGAGCGCCGCCTCGATCGCGTCGCGGTGCATCGGCATCTCGCCGAACCAGACCACGTCCGGCCGCATCCGGCCCGGAGTGCTGCAGGTGGGGCAGCTGTCCGCCCGGCTCAGATCGGCGCGCCACGGGGTGACCGCGCCGCAGGCGCAGCAGCGCGCCTTGAGCAGCTCGCCGTGCATGTGGGTGACCGCCCGCGAGCCGGCCCGCTCGTGCAGGTCGTCGACGTTCTGGGTGCACAGGAACAGCCGCCCGCCCCGGTCGGCGATCCGCGCCTCGGCCCGCGCCAGAGCGAAGTGCGCGGCGTTCGGCTCGGCCGCGACCACGCCGCGGCGGCGATGGTCGTAGAAGTCGAGCACCGTGTCGGGATCGGCCGCGTAGGCCTCCGGTGTGGCGAGCTTCATCGGGTCGAACCGCGCCCAGATCCCGCCGCGGTCGCGGAACGTGCCGAGCCCGCTCTCGGCCGAGACGCCGGCCCCGGTCAGCACGAAGATCGTCTTGGGATGGTCGCTCACGCGCGGCTCCTGTTCGCCTGAGAATGGCCGGATATGTCCGCTGGTTGGCGGTGCGGTTTCTTTCCCGCTGCGTCCCACCGGTGAATGCTGCGGCTCGCTTCACTGAGCGGGAGACACGAAATGTCCGATGTTGCGCTGCTGGTCATCGATGTCCAGGAATCCTTCCGGCACAGGCCCTTCTGGAACGACGCCGATGTCCCGCCCTTCACCGCGCGCCTGCAGGCGCTCATCGACGGCGCCGCCGCGCGGCGGATCCCGGTCCTGCAGGTGTTCCACGTGGCCGAGAGCGGCCCGTTCGCCATCGCCTCCGGCCACGTCCGTACCCTCGCGCCGGTCGTGATCGCGCCGACGGCCACCTTCCACAAGCGCCGGCACAGCGCCCTGGTCGATAGCGGCCTGTCGGGCTGGCTGACGCAGCACGGCATCCGCCGGCTGATCGTGTCGGGCATCCGGACCGAGCAGTGCTGCGAGACCACGGCCCGCCACGCCTCCGACAGCGGCTGGCAGGTCGACTACGTGACCGAGGCCACCCTGACCTTCGCCATGACCCACCCGGACGGCCGCCGCTTCGGCGCGGACGAGATCAAGGCCCGCACCGAGCTGGTGCTGACCGACCGGTTCGCCCGGATCGCCACCGTGGACCAGGCGCTGGCCGGCCCGGACCTGCCGGTCGCCGCGTGAGCGGGGCGGCGCGGCACATCCCGGTCCTCGTGGTCCTGCCGCCGCGCGCGCTGCTGCTCGACCTCGCCGGCCCGCTGGAGGTGCTGCGGATCGCCGGCACCGTCCAGGACCGGATCGGCTTCGCGGTGGCGTACGCGGCACCGCGGGCGCTCACCCGCTGCTCGATCGGGCTCGACCTGGGCGGTGCCGGACCGCTGCCGGAGACGGTGGCGGACGGGACGGTCGTGCTCCTGCCGGGCTCCGCGACGCAGGTGCTCGGCGACGCGCCGGACCCGGCGGCCGACGCCGACGCGGAGGCCGAGATCGTCGCGTGGCTGCGCGGCGTCATCCGGCCGGGCCACACCGTGGCGACCGTCTGCGAGGGCGCGCTGCTCGCGGCGCGGGCCGGGCTCCTCGACGGCTACGCCTGCACCACCCACCATGCCAGCTGCGACCGGCTGAGGGCGGCGGCCCCCGAGGCCCGAGTCGTGGACAACCGCCTGTTCGTGCAGGACCGCGACCGGTTCAGCAGCGCCGGCGTCACGGCCGGCATCGACCTGATGCTGCACCTCGTGGCGGAGTGGGCGGGCCCGGCGACGGCGGTCGCCGTCGCGCGGACGCTCGTCGTGTACATGCGGCGCGGGCCCGACGATCCCCAGCTCTCGCCCTGGCTCGAGGGGCGCAGCCATCTGCACCCGGCGGTCCACCGGGCCCAGGACGCGATCGCCGCCGACCCGGCCCGGGACTGGTCGCCGGCGCTGCTCGGCCAGGTCGCGGGCGCGAGCCCGCGCAACCTCGCGCGGCTGTTCCGGCTCCACGCCGGCATGACCGTGACGGACGCGGTCAACCGGTCCCGCGTCGCGCTAGCCCGGGAGCTGATCGCGCAGAGCGACCTCGGCCTGGAGCAGGTCGCCGAGCGCGCCGGCTTCGGCTCCGCCCGGCACATGCGCCGCGTCTGGCGGCAGTTCCACGCAGCGGCGCCATCGCGCCTGCGTGCCGGACCCGCGGACGGGGCGTCCGCGCCGGTCCGCCCGAGGCACCCCGCGAGACACCTGTCCTTGCGAGCGGAGCGAAGCAATCCAGGGTAGCGCTCCGCTTTCCGGCGTCGCGCGCCCCTGGGTCACGTCGCTGCGCTCGTGATGACGGGAGAGCGACGACGGCCGAAGATCTCGGCCGGAACCGTGGTTCCGCGTATGGCGCTGCCCGCTGGACCCGAACGGCCGCCTGTGACCTCCTGCGGTGCCGACCGCGTCCGCCCGAATCGGCGCGGACCGTGCATCGGCCCGGCGCGCCCGCTGGCGCGGAGGAGTGAGCGGCATGCCTGAATTCGACCTTGCCATCCGGGGCGGCACGGTGGTCACGGCGAGCGACACGGTCCGGGCCGATATCGGCGTGCGCGGCGGGCGGATCGTCGCGGTGGCCGAGGGTATCGCCGACGCCGCCCGGGTGATCGACGCCTCCGGCCTGCTGGTCCTGCCGGGCGGCATCGACAGCCACGTCCACATCGCCCAGGATTCTGGCCCCGGCATCGTCATGGCCGACGATTTCGCCAGCGCCACCCGGGCGGCGGCGGCCGGCGGCACCACCTGCGTGATGCCCTTCGCGCTCCAGCCCCGGGGTGCCTCGCTGCGCGGCGCCGTCGACGCCTACCGGGCCAGCGCCGAGGGCCAGTGCCACGTCGACGTGGCGATCCACATGATCATCTCGGACCCGACCGAGGCGGTGCTCGGCCAGGAGCTGCCGGCCCTGGTCGCCGACGGCTACACCTCGTTCAAGGTCTTCATGACCTACGACGACCTCGTGCTGAACGACCGCCAGCTCCTCGACGTGTTCCACGTCGCGCGGCGGCAGGGCGCCCGGGTCATGGTCCACGCCGAGGGCTACGACGCGATCCGCTACCTGAGCGAGCGGCTGGAGCGGGCGGGCGAGACCCGGCCCTACGGCCACGCCCTGTCGCGCCCGGAGATCGTCGAGCGGGAGGCGGCCCACCGGGCGATCAGCCACGCCGAGCTGATCGACCTGCCGATCGTCATCGTCCACGTCTCGGGCCGCGAGGCCACCGAGCAGATCGCCTGGGCGCAGGCGCGCGGCCTGAAGATCCGGGCCGAGACCTGCCCGCAATACCTCACCCTCACGGCCGAGGACATGAAGGGTCTCGGCCAGGAGGATCTCATGGCGGGGGCGAAGTACGTCTGCTCGCCGCCGACGCGGGACGTCGAGAGCCAGGAGGCGGTGTGGTCGGGGATCCGCCGCGGGATCTTCGACGTGGTCTCGTCCGACCATTGCCCGTTCCGCTACGACGACCCGCAGGGCAAGCTGAACCCGCGGGGGAAGACCTCCTTCCGCTGGATCCCGAACGGCATTCCCGGCATCGAGACGCGGCTGCCGGTGTTCTTCTCGGAGGGGGTCTCGAAGGGGCGGATCAGCCTCAACCAGTTCGTCGCGCTCACCGCCACGAACCACGCGAAGCTCTACGGGCTCTACCCGCGCAAAGGCTCGATCGCCCCGGGCTTCGACGCCGACCTGACCCTGTGGGACCCGAACCGGCGCGAGACCATCCGCCAAGCGAACCTGCACCACGGCTCCGACTACACGCCCTGGGAAGGCTTCGACGTCACCGGCTGGCCGGTCATGACCATCGCGGGCGGGCAGGTCATCGCCGAGGACGGCCGGGTCCTGTCCGAGCCGGGGCGCGGGCGGGTGCTCGACCGGGCCGTCGATCCGGCCGAGCGGCGGGACGCCTGACGGCCGCGCTGGCCCGCCGCTTGCCTGCAGCTCCCGGGGGAGAACCGCATGGACGTCGAGCTGATCGGCCTGACCAAGCGCTACGGCGCGGCCATTGCGGTCGACCGCATCGACCTGAAGGTGCCGTCCGGCGCCTATTGCTGCCTGCTCGGCCCCTCCGGCTGCGGCAAGACCACGACGCTCCGGATGATCGGCGGGCACGAGCGCGCCAGCGCGGGCGACGTGGTGATCGGCCCGAAGGCGGTGGGCGACGCCGCCCCGGCCGAGCGCGGCACCGCCATGATGTTCCAGAGCTACGCGCTGTTCCCGCATCTCGACGCGCGCGACAACGTCGCCTTCAGCCTCAAGATGCGCGGGATCGGCAAGGCGGAGCGCCGGACCAAGGCGATGGCCATGCTCGACCTCGTGCAGATGGGCCACCTCGCCGGGCGCCTGCCGGCCCAGCTCTCGGGCGGCCAGCAGCAGCGCGTGGCCCTCGCCCGCGCCCTCGTCACCGGTCCGAAGGTGCTGCTCCTCGACGAGCCGCTCTCCGCCCTCGACCCGTTCCTGCGGGTGCGGATGCGGGTCGAGCTGAAGCGGATCCAGACCGAGCTGGGGCTCACCTTCATCCACGTCACCCACAGCCAGGAGGAGGCGATGGCGCTCTCCGACCTCGTGGTGGTGATGAATGCCGGCCGGATCGAGCAGGCCGCCGATCCGCGCACCGTGTTCGAGCGCCCGGCCACCGCCTTCGTGGCCCGGTTCATCGGCGGCCACAACGTGATCCGGCTGCCCGAGGGTCTCGTCGCCGTGCGGGCGGACCGGATGCGGCTCGGCGCCGAGGCCGGCCCCGCCGCGCGGCCGGCCCGGGTGGTGGCGGTCGAGTACCAGGGCACCAGCGTCCATGTCGGCCTCGACGCGGAGGGGCTGGAGCGCGCGCCCGAGAGCCCCGCCGCGCTCACGGCGATCCTCAGCGACGCGGATTTCGCGGCCCGCCCGCTCCGCCCCGGCGACACGATCCCGGTCGGCTGGGACGCGTCCGCCGCCCACCGCCTCGACGCCTGACAGCCCCGGAGACGACCATGGACCTCCCCTCGAAGCCGAGCCGGCGCACGCTCCTGAAGGGGGCGGCCGCGCTCGCCGCGACGCCGGTGACCGGCTTCCCGGCGGTCCACGCCGCCGAGCCCGTGACGCTGCGCTACCTCGGGACCGCGGTGAACCAGTCCGCCGACATCGCCCGGAAGGTGAAGGAGGATCTCGGCCTCACCATCGAGTACATCCCCGTGGTGACCGACGAGGTGACCAAGCGCGCGGTCACCCAGCCGAACTCCTTCGACCTGATCGACACCGAGTATTTCAGCCTCAAGAAGATCCTGCCCTCCGGCAACCTGCAGGGCATGGACGCCAGGCGGATCACGCTCGCCGACAAGATCTCTTCCATTTTCACGAAGGGGGAAGTGGCGGGCAAGAAGATCGGCGACCAGGGCACCGCGCCCAAGAAGGTCTTCTACCTGGAGGGCCAGGACTCGAAGAAATTTGCCGGCGAACAGACCCAGTGGATCTCGCTGATCCCCACCGTCTACAACGCCGACACGCTGGGCATCCGGCCGGACCTGATCAAGGTGCCCGTCACGAGCTGGAAGGAGCTCCTGAACCCGGCCTTCAAGGGCAAGGCCTCGATCCTGAACATCCCGTCGATCGGCATCATGGACGCCGCCATGGTGGTGGAGGCGACCGGCGACTACACCTACGGCGACAAGGGCAACATGAGTAAGCCCGAGATCGACCGCACCATCAAGGTGCTGATCGAGGCCAAGCGCGCCGGCCAGTTCCGGGCCTTCTGGCAGGACTTCAACGAATCCGTGAACCTGATGGCCTCGGGCGAGACGGTGATCCAGTCGATGTGGTCGCCCGCCGTCACCAAGGTCCGCGCGCAGGGCGTGCCCTGCACCTACCAGCCGCTGAAGGAGGGCTACCGGGCCTGGGCCTCGGGCTTCGGCATCCCCAAGACCCTGAGCGGCCGGAAGCTCGACGCCGCCTACGATTTCATCAACTGGTTCCTGTCCGGCTGGGCCGGGGCCTACCTCAACCGGCAGGGCTACTACTCCGCCGTGCTGGAGACCGCCCAGGCGAACATGCAGCCCTACGAGTGGGCCTTCTGGATGGAGGGGAAGCCCGCCGAGAAGGACATCCTCGGCCCCGACGGCACCCTGATCGAGAAGGCCGGCGCCACCCGCGACGGCGGCTCCTTCGACGCGCGGATGGGCGCGGTCGCCTGCTGGAACGCCGTGATGGACGAGAACACCTACATGGTGCGCAAGTGGAACGAGTTCATCGCGGCGTGAGGGCGGTGCGCGCCGCCTCCCCGCCCTCCTCTCTCCGGGGGCACTCGGAGACGCCCATCCGGCGCAGCGACGCGGTCGCCGGATGGAACGCGGGTCCCCTCTCCCGTGCGGGAGAGGGACAGGGTGAGGGATGCGACTTCTCCGGAAGGACCGGCCCCCTCACCCCAACCCTCTCCCGAACGGGAGAGGGGGCGCGGCGCGCCTCGCAGGAGCCGATGTGTGAACGTCGGACCCCGCAGAGGTGGAGGGAAGCGTCGGCACGCGTGGGGCGTATCCGATGACCGATCTCGCCCTGCCCGCCGCCGCGTCCGCCGAGCGGGCCGCAGCGCCCACCGTCGCGGCCCGCCCGCGCGGCCGCGCCCTCGCCTACCTCCAGGCCGCGCCGCTGGCCCTCGTCTTCCTGGTCTTCCTGGTGGTGCCGCTGGTGCTCACCGGGATCGTCTCGCTCTGGGAGTACAACGAGTACGAGATCATCCCGGCGCTGACCCTGCAGAACTACGCCGACGTGTTCGACGGCTGCCTGTCGGCCGACCTCTGCACGACCGTGCGCACCTACCTGTCGACGGTGAAGTTCGTCGCGCTGACGCTGGCGATCACGCTGCCGCTGGGCTTCGCCATCGCGTACTTCCTGGCCTTCCACATCCGCTCCGGCACGGTGCGGATGGGCCTGTTCCTGCTCTGCACGATCCCGTTCTGGACCTCGAACGTGATCCGCATGATCTCGTGGATCCCGCTGCTCGGCCGCAACGGCCTCGTCAACGACACGCTGCGCACCCTCGGGCTGATCCGCGAGCCAATCGAGGGCCTGCTCTACTCCGACTTCGCGGTGGTCCTGGCCTTCGTGCACCTCGACACGGTGTTCATGATCGTGCCGATCTTCAACAGCCTCGCGCGCATCGACCGGCGGCTGATCGAGGCGGCGCGCGACGGCGGCGCGTCGGGCGCGCAGATCCTCTGGAACGTGATCCTGCCGCTCGCCAAGCCCGGCATCGCCATCGGGACGATCTTCGTGACGACCCTGGTGATGGGCGACTTCGTCACCGTGGGCGTGATGGGCGGCCAGCAGATCGCCAGCGTCGGCAAGGTGATCCAGGTGCAGATGTCCTACCTGCAGTTCCCGGCCGCCGCCGCCAACGCCGTGGTGCTGCTCGCCGCCGTGCTGCTGATGATCCTCGGGCTCACCCGGATGATCGACCTCCGGCGGGAATTGTAGCGATGGACCAGCCCCGCGGCCGCGCCTTCTACCTGCTGGCGGCGGTCTTCGCTCTCTACGTCCTGTTCCTCTACGGGCCGACGCTGACGATCCTGGCGCTGAGCTTCCAGGGCCCGTCCGGCGGCCTGACCTTCCCGATGAACGGCGTCTCGACCCACTGGTTCGCCAAGCTGTGGGAAGGCGTCGGCGTGATCGACATCTGGGCGGCGCTGCGGCGCTCGCTGGCCCTCGGTCTCGTGGTCATGGCGCTCACCGTGGGAATCGCATTCTACGCGGGCCTCGCCTTCCGGAAGGGGTTTCGCGGGGCCGGCCTCGTCTTCGCCCTGGCGGTCTCGAGCCTGATCGTGCCTTCGATCGTGGTCTCGCTGGGCATCGGCCTGGAATTCCGGCTCCTCGACGACGCCGTGAAGGCGTTCGCCGCCGCCACCGGCTGGGGTTTCCTGCAGGATCACGGCACGCTGATGGGCCTCTACAGCTCGGCGCTGGGCGCGCATCTCACCTGGACCCTGCCCTTCGGCCTGCTGATCATGTTCGCGGTGTTCAACCGGTTCGACCCGGCCTACGAGGAGGCCGCCCGCGACCTGGGCGCCAGCGGCCCGCAGACGCTCCGGCACGTGGTGGTGCCGATCCTCGCGCCGGCCCTCGTCGGCGTGGCGCTGTTCGGCTTCACCCTGTCGTTCGACGAACTCGCCCGCACCAGCCAGGCGATCGGCGGCCGCAACACCCTGCCGCTGGAGCTGCAGGGCCTGACCACGACGGTGACGACGCCGGAGATCTACGCCCTCGGCACGGTCACCACGGCCGTCTCGGCGCTGGTGATCGGGACCGCGCTCGGCCTGACCCTGTGGCTGCAGAAGCGCCGGGCGCGGCGGGCGCTGGCGGGCCTGTGATCGATGCCGGACGGCCGGGCCGCCGCGGGTCGGCGGCGCCGCCGCATTGCCAATCCGCCCCCGCCCGTGTATGCGCACGGCGCGCCCCCGAGACACCCTTGGAGGCAGGGGCGCGCCGGGAAGGATGTGGCCGTCCGCCAGGGGCGGCCTTTTCGTTTTCCGGCTCCAGCAATCGTAAAGGATCACGCCATGAGCGCTGTGAAGACGCTTGAGGCCGTGGCACGCGACCGGGTCGGCAAGGGGGCCGCCCGGGCCGTTCGTCGCCAGGGCCAGATTCCCGCCGTCATCTACGGGGGTGGCCAGCCGCCGCAATCCATCGCGGTCGACCTCATCCGCACCCGCACCCTGATCTACGCCGGCGGCTTCAAGACCACGCTGTTCGAGATCAACGCCGGCGGCAAGAAGGTCCGCGCGATCCCGCGCGACTTCCAGCTCGACCCGGTGACCGGCGTGCCGCTGCACGTCGACTTCCTGCGCGTCGTCTCGGGCCAGACCGTCACGGTCGAGGTGCCGGTGCACTTCGTCAACGAGGACGCGGCCCCCGGCATCAAGAAGCTCGGCGGCACCCTCAACATCGTGGCCCACACGCTGAGCCTCGACGTCGCCCCCGACCAGATCCCGGACGCGATCGAGGTCGACCTGACCGGCCGCGCGATCGGCGACGTCATCCACGTCTCCGACATCAAGATCCCGGCCGGCACCTACACCGGCGAGCAGACCGACCCGGTGGCCAACATCGTGCCGCCGACCGTGCTGGGTGCCGAGGTGGAGGCCGAGGAGGCCGCCATCGCCGAGGCGCAGTCGGCCGAGGCCGCCGAGGAGAAGGCCGAGGAGTCCGCCGAGGACGAGAAGAAGGACGGCGAGGAGGCCTGAGCCTCAGCGCCACCCGTCACGCGACGCGAGAGCCCCGGCCCTGCCGGGGCTCTCTGCGTTTCGGCTTGATGTCAGGGATAGAGCCGCGCCCGGCTCCAGCCCGCGCCCGTCCGGGTGAAGCGGACCCGGTCGTGCAGGCGGAAATCGCCGTTCTGCCAGAACTCGACGCTCACCGGCGCGATCCGGAATCCGGTCCAGTGCTCCGGCCGGGGGATCGGCCCGTCGCCGTACCGCTCGGACAGCTCCGCCACCGCGTTCATCAGCGTGGCGCGGTCGGCCAGCGGGCGGGATTGCTGGCTGACGATCGCCCCGAGCCGGCTCTCGCGGCGGCGGCTCTGGAAATACGCGTCGGCCTCCGCGGCCGTGACCGGCGTGATCGGCCCGCGGGCCCGCACCTGCCGGCGCAGGCTCTTCCAGTGCAGCACCAGGGCCGCCTGGGGGTTCTGCGCCAGCTCCTCCCCCTTGGTGGACTGCGTGTTGGTGTAGAAGACGAAGCCTCGGGCGTCGAAGTCCTTCAGCAGGACCATTCGCACGTCCGGCAGCCCGTCCGATCCGGCGGTGGCGAGCGCCATCGCGTTCGCGTCCTCGGGCTCGGAGGCCTCGGCCTCCTTCATCCAGGCCGCGAACAGCCCGACGGGGTCCTCGCTCAGCGTGAAGTCCGCGCTCTTCGGGTCATCGGTCCTTAACTGATCCACGCCAAGACTCCTGCCAGCCGCGTCCAGGGCCTGAGGGGGCACCGACATCGGCATGTTCGGTCGAGCGAATAGCCCGTCGTGAGTCAGGTGTAATGCGGGGATGCGCGTGTAAAGGGCCAAGCCGGCGGTCGCGCATCTGCGCGTCCGTGTCGGTGGTGTCGATGGCGATGGCGATGGCCCTGTGCGGCTGCAGCCAGCCCCTGCTGGTCTTCCGGGGCGATCCGCCGGCGGCGCCGCCGCGCGTCGTCGAGGAGCCGACCGTCACCGGCAGCATCGAGAAGCGGCCTGTGAGCTTCGGGGACGACCTCGCCGAGGAGGATTGGCGCCGGGCGCGGGCCGCCCTGAGCGTCGCCCTGGATCCGCAGGGCAACGGGCGGCCGGTCAAGTGGGACAACCCGGAGACCGGGCTCCACGGGTCGGTCAATCCGACCGGGCTCCCGTACGTCTCGGACGAGCTGATCTGCCGCAACTTCCTGGCATCGGTGATCGCGCCGACCCGCAGCCGCTTCGTCCGCGGCACCGGCTGCAAGCTCTCGGGCGGACCGTGGACGCTCAAGCGCGTCCGGGCCGCGAGCGGCCTCGGACGCTCCTGAACGACGAGGCCGTCGCGCGACGGCCTCCGCGGATCGCCTCAGTAAGGGTAGCCGTAGTACGGCCGCACGCGCAGGCGCGGCTGCGCGGCCGGCGGCGCCGCGTAGCGGGCCGCGGCCTCCGGATCGTAGGTCCGGATGTAGGGGTCGAGGGCCGGGTCGCGATAATTGCCGTTGTTGACCCCGGCCGAGCGGTCGTTGCCGCTCAGCGCCGCGTAGGGGGAGAGGCCGCTCCCGCTGTCGCCGCCGCCACCGCCGCCACCGCCCCAGGCGAAGGCCGTTCCCGGAATGGCGGCGAGGAGCATCGCCGCGAGGGGCATCGTCAGCGTCTTGCGCGTCATGTCCTGTCTCCGCACCACGTCCTTGACTGGCGAACGGTCCAGCTGGAGGTGGAGTTCCCCTCGGCGAACCGCCACCGCCTCGCGACATTGTATCACGACCCGCCAACACGCGTTTATTTGAAGGACGGCGTTTCGATTTTTCCGGTTCATCGTCCAGAAATCGTCCCGCACGTTAAGCTTGAACCTGTAGACAGCCACGCGGCCGTGCTTGATCGTGGCGCGGCGTAACAGCATTCGAGCCTGGCTCGACCGTATCGAGGGTCGAGGCCGGGCGCATCTTGGGTCTGGCCGCCGTGAGCGTCGATACGAAATCCGGCACGCGGGGCGCGGGGCCGACCGGCTGATGGAGCGGGTGATCGGAGGCACGGACCGGCCGTCGGCGACCGGTAGCCGGGCTCCCGCCCGGACGGAGCCGTCGCCCTCCGGGACGCGCGCCCGCACCCGGACCATCGTCGTGCGGCTCGACCGCCGGTCCCTGCGCGGCTGGCACATCCGGCTCCTCGACCAGCTCGGGCAGCGGCCCGACCATCGGATCCGCGTCGCCTGGGTCGAGCACGCGGAGGGCCTGCCGCCGAACGCGGAGCTCCTGTTCCGCCTGGAGGCCGCCATCCACGGCCTGCCGCGGCCGGGCCTGGCGACCGCGGCGGAGCCGGTGGCCCTCGCCCCCTACGAGGCGAGCCCCGACGGCGCGGAGCCCGGCGGGAGCGCCGCCGACCTCGTCCTCGACCTCTCGGACAGCCCCGCGGATCCGGGCCCGGCGCCGGCCTGGCGGCTCGATTACGACGGGATGCCGGGCGAGGCCGGCCTCCTCGCCGCCCTGTTCGCCCACGGGGCGCCGGTGGCGGCCCTGCGCGGTCCGGACGGTGCGCCGGTGGCGATCGGCCGCCTCGGCACGGAATCGCACACGGTGATGCTCACGGCCTTCGAGGGTTACCTCGCGCGGACCATCACGCTGATCCTCGCCGCCCTCGACGGCGCCGCCTCGACGGCGCTCCCCGACGGAGCCGGGGCGCCCCTCCAGCCCGCGACCGCCTACGACCTCGGCGGCCTGGGCGCCCGCCGCCGGGCCGCCGGGGGGCTCGCCCGGCAGATCGCCCGCCGGCTCTACGCCCTCTGCTTCCACGGCCCGCACTGGCGGGTGGGCTGGCGGCGGATCGTCGGCCCCGACCTGATCGACCTGCGCCGGCATCCCGAGGGTGGCTGGCAGGTCCTTCCCGACGACGGGCGCCGCTTCTACGCCGACCCCTTCGCGATCGCTCGGGACGGCGCCGTGACCCTGTTCGTGGAGGAGTTCGACTACCGCCGCGGCAAGGGCGTGATCGCCGCGGTGGATTTCGGGGCGAACGGCCCCCGCGGCCGCCCGGAGCCGGTGCTCGAGCTCGAGACCCACCTCTCCTATCCGTTCGTGTTCGAGGCGGACGGGCAGGTCTGGATGATCCCGGAATCCCACGCCTCCGGGACGATCGACCTCTACCGGGCCACCGACTTCCCGCGCGGTTGGGTCCACGAGGCGGTGCTCCTCGACGGGGTCGTGGCCGGGGACGCGACCCTGCTGCAGCACGGGGGCCACTGGTGGATGTTCGCCACGGTCCGGGCCGGCGGCGGCAGCTACTCCGACACGCTCCATCTCTGGCACGCGCCGCATTTCCGCGGGCCCTGGACGCCGCACCGGCACAACCCGGTGCTGATCGATATCGGCTCCGCCCGGGCCGCGGGCCCGATCGTGGCGCGCGACGGCGGCCTGATCCGGCCCGTCCAGGATTGCCGCCAGGGTTACGGCGCGGCGCTCGGCCTCGCCCGGATCCTCCGCCTCGACGAGGAGGCCTACGCGCAGCAGGTCGAGACGCGCCTGTGCCCGGGCGCGGCCTGGCCGGGTACGCGCCTGCACATGCTGAGCGCCGCCGGTGGCTTCGAGTTCATCGACGGATCGCACCGGGCGCGCCCCCGCCTCTTGGGCTGAGCGCGTCTCTGGGCTGAGCGCGTCTCTGGGCTGAGCGCGCCTCTCGGGCCGAGCCGGGGCCGAACCGCCCCGCGCGGGCCCGTCGGTGCCGAACGGCACCCGCTTACGGCTCGCATCCCGGCCCCGTGCGCGCTAAGCGGGGGCTCCACCTGCGCCGATCCAGCAGAACCGCCGGGACGATCACCATGGCGAGCCCCGTCGAACATGCGAGCTTCCTGCCGCCGGTCCTGACCTTCCTCACGGCGGCCGTGATCGGCGTGCCGATCTTCCGGCTGATCGGGCAGAGCGCCGTGCTCGGCTACCTCGTGGCCGGCGTGCTGATCGGGCCCTCCGGCCTGTCGCTGATCGCCGAGCCCGACACGGCCGCGAGCGTCGCCGAGATCGGCGTGGTGCTCCTGCTCTTCATCGTCGGGCTGGAGCTTCACCTGTCGCAGCTCGTCTCGATGCGCCGCGACATCTTCGGCCTCGGCGCCGCGCAACTCGTCGTCTGCGCGCTCGTGCTCGGCGGCGCCGGCCTCGTGGCGGGCCTCAGCTTCGGCGCCGCCGCGGTGATCGGCCTCGCGCTCGCCCTCTCGGCCACCGCGGTGGCCCTGCAGCTCCTGGAGGAGCGGGGCGATCTCGGCAGCGCCTACGGCGCGCGCGCCTTCGCGGTCCTGCTGTTCCAGGACCTGTCGGTGGTCGGCATCCTGGCGCTGATGCCGCTGCTGGCCTCGGCCGGCGAGGCGACCGACGTCTCCTGGCTCGGGGAGGCCGCGGTCTCCACCGGCAAGGCGCTCGCGGCGATCCTCGCGGTGGTGCTGGTCGGCCGCTACGGCCTGAACCCGTTCTTCCGGCTGCTCGCGGCGAGCGGCGCCCGGGAGGTGATGACCGCCGCGGCGCTCCTGGTGGTGCTCGGCACCGCGCTGCTCATGGAGCAGGTCGGCCTGTCGATGGCGATGGGCGCGTTCCTCGCCGGCATCCTGCTCGCCGAGTCGAACTTCCGCCACCAGCTGGAGGCCGACATCGAGCCGTTCCGCGGCATGCTGCTCGGCCTGTTCTTCATGAGCGTCGGCATGTCGATCGACGGTACCCTCGTGCGCGAGGTCTGGCCGGCCCTGTTCGGCGCGACCCTGGCGGCGATCCTGGTCAAGGTCGCCATCGTGGCCGGCCTGTTCCGGCTGTTCGGCTCGGATACCCTCGGGGCCCTGCGGGGGGCCGCGGTCCTGGCGCCCGCGGGCGAGTTCGCCTTCGTGCTGCTGCCGCAGGCCCAGGATCTCGGCCTCACCGGCGTCACGGCGACGCGCTTCGCGGTGGCGCTCGCCGCGCTGACCATGCTGATCGGCCCCATCGCCGCCAAGGGTCTCGACAAGCTGATCGAGCGGCGCAACGCGCGCAGCACCTTCGCGCTGGAGGAGCCCTCCACCGAGCTGTCCGAGAGCGGCGACGCGCGGGTGCTGGTGATCGGCTTCGGCCGGTTCGGGCAGGTGCTGACGCACGTGCTGATGGCCGAGGGCATCCCGGTCACGGTGATCGACAAGGACGTGGAGCAGTTGCGCGCGGCCTCGCGCTTCGGCTTCCGCATCTACTACGGCGACGGCACGCGCCTCGACGTGCTCCGCGCCGCCGGGATCGGCCGGGTCGAGCTGGTCTGCATCTGCGTCGACGACCGGGAGGGCGCCCTCAAGATCGTCGACATCGTCCACGAGGAATTCTCGAGCGTGCGGACCTTCGTGCGGGCCTACGACCGCCTGCACGCGGTGGAGCTGATGAACCGGGACGTCGACTACCAGATCCGCGAGACCGCCGAATCCGCCCTCGCCTTCGGGCGGGCGGCTCTGGAGGGGCTCGGCCTGTCGCCGGAGGCCGCCACGGCCCGGACCGACGACGTGCGCAAGCGGGACATCGCGCGGCTGGTCCTGCAGCAGGCGGGCGCCCTGCCGGACGGGTCCAGCTGGATGCGCGGCGCCGCGGCCGGGCTGAAGCCCGAGCCGCTGACCGCCCCGGTCCGGCCGGCTCGGGCGCTCAGCACCGAGACCCGCGACCTCGTGGGCAGCGACCGGCGCGAGGCCGCCGAGCGGCTCCTGGAGAAGCCCGCCCTGGCCCCGCAGGAGACGGAAGCCGCCGAGGATCCCGATCCGGAGGCCGAGCTCGAGGCGGAAGGCAGCGCCCGGGATGCGTGACGGGCGGGATGTCTGACATGTCCGACGGGCCGCCCCCGGCGGAGGCGGGCCGCTTCGTCACCGGCTCGATCCTCCGCCACGTCGTGGTGATGGCGGCCACCGGCTCGGTGGGCCTGATGGCGATCTTCGTCGTCGATCTCCTGTCGCTGCTCTACGTCTCGACGCTGGGCGACCCGAACCTCACGGCGGCGGTCGGCTTCGCCGGCATCGTCCAGTTCTTCGCCACGGCGGTGAATATCGGCCTGATGATCGCCGCCGGCGCCCTGGTCGGGAAGGCCGTCGGCGCGCGCGACCGCGCGGCGGCGCGGCGCCTCGCGACTTCGGCGCTGGTCCTCGGCAGCCTCGTGGCCGCCCTCATCGCGGGGCTGATCGCGCTGCTGGCCGGCCCGCTCCTGGCCCTGATCGGCGCGCAGGGCGAGGCGCTGCGGGTGGCCGTCCTGTTCCTCTACATCACCCTGCCGTCGAACCTTCTGCTCGCCGCCGGCATGCTGTTCACCGGGCTGCTGCGCGCGGTCGGCGAGGCGCGGCAGGCGATGTCGGTCACCCTGGCCGGCGCCGTGATCACCGCGCTCCTCGATCCGCTGCTGATCTTCGGGGCCGGCCTCGGCGTCACGGGCGCGGCGATCACGGTCTGCGCGGCGCGCGCGACCTTCGTGGCGGTGGGCGTCCGCGGCGTCGCCCGGCACGGCCTCCTGGGCCGGCCGCGCCTGTCCGATCTGCCGGCCGACGCGGCAGCCCTGGCAGGTGTCGCGGGCCCGGCCGTGCTGACGAACCTCGCCCCCTCGGTGGCGAGCGCCTTCCTGGCGCGTCTGTTCGCCGGCTACGGAGCGGACGCGGTCGCGGCCGCGTCGGTGATCGACCGGCTGACGCCGGTGGCCTTCGGCGGCCTGTTCGCGCTGTCGGGGGCGATCGGCCCGATCCTGGCGCAGAACTGGGGCGCGGGCCTGTTCGAACGGATGCGCGGCGTGCTCGGCGCGGCGATCCGGGTGACTCTGGCCTACTGCGCCGCGGTCTGGCTCCTCCTGGCGCTGGCTCGGGGATGGCTCGCCGGCCTGTTCGGCCTGCAGGGGGTCGCGGCCGAGCTGTTCGGCTTCTTCTGCCTCGTCGGCGGCGCGATCTGGTTCTTCAACGGGCTCCTGTTCCTCGGCAACGCCGCCTTCAACAATCTCGGCTTCCCGCTGCGCTCGACGCTGCTGAACTGGGGCCGGGCGACGCTCGGGACGATCCCGCCGGCCATGCTCGGGGCGTCGCTCTACGGCCCCCGCGGCGTGGTGGCCGGGATGGGGGTCGGCTCCCTGGTCTTCGGCGCGCTCGGCATCCTGCTCGCCCGCCGCACGGTCGACCGGCTGGAGGGGGTCGGCCCGCGCCGGCCGGAGCCGGACGTCGCCGCCGAGGCGCCCCACCGGGCGGCGCCGCTGCCGCCGGGGCACGCTCATCCCGAGCCGCTGAGCTGAGACGGCGGCGCGGAGGCACAAGTTCCGCGGGTGGGAACTGGTATTTCCCCGCGCAAAGGGTCACGATGCCCTGTCCCGGGCGGTCCCGGCCGGGACAGGATCGAGGCGTCATGTTCAACCCGCTCGAGATGTTCCAGGCCCAGGGCGAGGCCGGGCTTCAGGCCATGGGCCAGCCGTTCGGCCTGACGACCGAGCAGACGGCCCGCGCCTTCGAGGCGCTGATGCCGGCCCTGACGCTCGGCCTCCAGCGCAGCGTCGGCCTGGACCCGACCGGCTTCGCGCGGATGTTCGGTCTGGAGGCCGCCAAGCCGGCGCCGGCGCAGGGGTTCGAGGCCCTCGGCCAGATGTTCGGCTCGGCGCAGCTGATGCAGGCGGTGCTGCGGCAGGCCTCGGCGACGAGCGGCGTCGGCGCGCAGGTCCTGCGCCAGATGCTGCCGATGATGGCGGGCGCCGTGGTGGCGAGCATCGTCCACGTCATGCTGAACCAGCCGCAGGCCGAGCCGGCGCGACCGAGCGCGCCGCCGCCGCCCGTGCCGTTCCCGTTCGGCCCGGCCTGGGCCGAGATGGCCAGGGCGATGATGCCGGCGGTCGAGCCGCCGGCTCCGCCGCCGAAGCCTACCGCCAAGCCCACCGTCAGGCCCGCCGCCAATCCGCAGGCGAGCGCGGGCGAGGCCGGCTCCGACATGTTCCAGCAGATGCTGCGCACCGGGGCTGAGGTTCAGGGCAACAACATCCGGGCGATGCGGGAGCTGTTCGAGACCTTCTGGCCCACCTCCGGCACGCCGTCCGCGAGCGCCGTGCCTCCGGCGCCGTCGACCAACCCGGCCCGACCGGATCCGGCGCCGGCCGACCCCGCGGCCGGCAAGGGCCGGCGCGGCCGCCAGCCCGGCGGGACCGGTTGACGCGGGGGCGGGGTCCGGTCGAGCGTTGACCCGACCGATCGGAGCGCCACCCTGCCGGCGAGGAGACCCGTCGATGAGCGATTACCTGACCGCCTGGGACGACCACGCCGAGAGTCTCGGCGGGAACGGCGTCGCCAAGCGCACGATCCCGGGCTCGGGCGCCAGCCTCGTGCGCGTGGTCGTCCCGGCCGGCGTCTCGGCGCCGGCGCACAGCCACGATCACGAGCAGTTCGTTCAGGTGCTCTCGGGCTCGGGGATCCTGGAGACCGAGCGAGGCCGCGAGCCGTTCTCGGCCGGCAGCGTGTTCCACTTCCCGGCCGGTGCGTGGCACGCGGCCGCGTTCGAGGCCGAGACGGTCCTGATCGAGACGAACCTCGCCCCGCGGGCCTGACGGCGCGACACGCCGTCCGGCCTCAGCCGCCCGTCGAGGCGTCGAACTGCGCCTCCAGACTGACGATGCGCGCCACCGTGTCGCGCGCGTAGCGGATCGCGCCCTCGGCGGTGAGCAGCTGCCCCTCTTGCGGATCGAAGACGATACCGTCCGACTGGGCCGCGCAGGCCGCGACAGCCATCCACGCCCCGACGCAAGCCGGGAGCGTGGCGAAGTAGAAGGCATAGACGCACGTCCACGGCCCGCCGAAGTCGATGTCGGTATAGGTGTCCGTCAGATCCGACAGCGGAATGATCTGGCACTCGAAGCCGGCCTCGCGGCGCCGCCAGGTCGCGGGCAGATGCCCTTGCGTGGCCGGCGGTATGCGCGCGGCGTCGAGTTTCAGATCGAACCCGTTTTCGTGGATGGCCGCCTGCCATTCCGCCACACCAGGCATCGCGCCCGCGCAGAGCGCGTAGGCTTCCATGCTCATGGCAACCTCTCTCCGAGTAGGATCGCGGATATTGACAGTCCCTTGACCGAGTTTCCTCGTCTCAAGTGAACCTCTATGACGGGAAAACTGTCATCCACGCCGACATCTCTGCGCAGTTCGCGCGCGCGAGCCGGCGTCTACTGCGCATTGCCGGTCTTGATCTCCCAGATCGCTTGAACCGGGGCAGCGCTGGTCCTGCCGTCGCGCGATGAAGGCAGGCCGAGCCGAAGCTCAGTGATGGAATAATCTAGGGCATCCGGCAGATCACAGTACCGCATCGCGTCTCTGATCTTCGAAACGTTCATGATTTATTCCATGACTTTTTTCCTTTTATCGAGCCGCTAGTGGCAGAGAAGGAAAATATGCCGGCAGCACTCTAGGTCGCCGCGGCAGGCTGCGACAAATTATTCTTGGCGCGCGAGCAAAATGCCTGTGCTTGGCCTGAGCCCTCGGCGCGTGTAGGAATCCCACCTTCAACGCCCGCCCGTGCACGCCGACGAAAGGCCGGGCATCGCCCCTACCAGAACAGAGGCAGACCATGAGCGCCGGTACCGCCGCCGACAAGCACTTCTCCAACAGCTTCTTCGCCGCCCCGCTGACGGAAGCCGACCCCGAGATCGCCGAGGCGGTGGCCAAGGAGCTCGGCCGCCAGCAGCACGAGATCGAGCTGATCGCCTCGGAGAACATCGTCTCCCGCGCCGTGCTGGAGGCTCAGGGCTCGGTGCTCACCAACAAGTACGCCGAGGGCTATCCGGGCCGGCGCTACTACGGCGGCTGCCAGTTCGTGGACATCGCCGAGGATCTCGCCATCGAGCGCGCCAAGCGCCTGTTCGATTGCGGCTTCGCCAACGTGCAGCCGAATTCCGGCTCCCAGGCCAACCAGGGTGTGTTCCTGGCGCTCATGCAGCCCGGCGACACCTTCCTGGGCCTCGACCTCGCCGCCGGCGGCCACCTGACGCACGGCGCGCCGCCGAACGTCTCGGGCAAGTGGTTCAAGCCGGTCTCCTACACGGTGCGCCGCGAGGACCAGCGGATCGACATGGAGCAGGTCGCCCAGCTCGCCCAGGAGCACAAGCCGAAGGTGATCATCGCCGGCGGCTCGGGCTACCCGCGCCACTGGGACTTCGCCAAGTTCCGCGAGATCGCCGACTCGGTCGGCGCCTACTTCATGGTCGACATGGCCCACTTCGCGGGCCTCGTGGCGGCCGGCGTCCACCCGTCGCCGTTCCCGCACGCCCACGTCGCCACCACGACGACCCACAAGACCCTCCGCGGCCCGCGCGGCGGCATGATCCTGACGAACGACGAGGCGCTCGCCAAGAAGTTCAACTCGGCGATCTTCCCCGGCCTCCAGGGCGGCCCGCTCATGCACGTCATCGCCGGCAAGGCGGTGGCCTTCGGCGAGGCGCTGAAGCCCGAGTTCAAGATCTACGCCCGCCAGGTGGTGGAGAACGCCCGGGCGCTCGCCGACACGCTGATCTCGGGCGGCTACGACATCACCTCGGGCGGCACCGACAACCACCTGATGCTGGTCGACCTCCAGCGGAAGGGCCTCACCGGCAAGGCCGCCGAGGCGGCCCTGTCGCGGGCGCACATCACCTGCAACAAGAACGGCGTCCCCTTCGACACGCAGAAGCCGACCATCACCTCGGGCATCCGGCTCGGCACCCCGGCCGGCACCTCGCGCGGCTTCGGCGTCGCCGAGTTCAAGCAGATCGGCGGCTTCATCGTCGAGGTGCTGGACGGGCTCGCCGCCAAGGGTGAGGCCGGCGACAGCGCGGTCGAGGCCGACGTCAAGACCCGCGTCCACGCGCTGACGGACCGGTTCCCGATCTACGGCTGAGGCAAGAGGGCCGCTTGAGCCGGGGCCGGTCTTCCGGGCCGGCCCGCGGTGGATTAGGAAACGGCCGCGGATCCGACCGGTCCGCGGCCGTTTCCATGCCCGAGTAGCGAGATCCATGCGCTGTCCCTACTGCGGCGGCTCCGAGACCCAGGTGAAGGACTCGCGGCCCTCCGAGGACGGCGCCGCGATCCGGCGCCGCCGGGTCTGCCCGGACTGCGCCGGCCGCTTCACCACCTTCGAGCGCGTGCAGCTCCGCGAGGTCGTGGTGCTCAAGCGCTCGGGCAAGCGCGTGCCGTTCGACCGCGACAAGCTCCAGCGCTCCATCGACGTGGCGCTGCGCAAGCGCGCCGTCGATCCGGAGCGGATCGAGCGGCTGGTCAGCGGCATCACCCGGCAGCTCGAGAGCGCCGGCGAGCCCGAGGTGACCTCCGAGGCGATCGGCGAGTTGGTGATGGCGGGGCTGAAGGGCCTCGACGACGTCGCCTACGTGCGCTTCGCCTCCGTCTACAAGAACTTCCGCGAGGCCCGGGACTTCGAGGAGCTGCTCGGCACGCTGAGCGACGGCACGCCGGTACCGGCGGCCGCGCCGGGTCCGGAGGGCGACCCGGAGCCCGAGGCGTCGGGGCGGCGCCGCGCCGGGCGTCCATGAGCGGTGACCCGAACTTCATGCGCCTCGCCCTGGCGCTGGGCCGGCGCGGACTCGGCACCACCTGGCCGAACCCGTCGGTCGGCGCCGTCGTGGTCGAGCCCGAAACCGGCCGCATCCTCGGGACGGCGGCCACGGCGCCGGGCGGGCGCCCGCACGGGGAGCCCGTGGCGCTCGCCGCCGCCGGCGAGGCTGCCCGCGGCGCGACCCTCTACGTCACCCTGGAGCCCTGCTCCCATCACGGCCGCACGCCGCCCTGCACCGACGCCATCCTAGCCGCCGGGATCGCCCGGGTGGTCAGCGCCCTGGAGGATCCCGACCCGCGGGTGGCCGGGCGCGGCCACGACCTCCTGCGGCGGGGCGGCGTCGCGGTCGAGACCGGGCTGATGCGGGAGGAGGCGGCGCGCGACCATGTCGGCCACGTCACCCGGGTGACCCGCGGCCGCCCGGCCCTGCACCTCAAGCTCGCCCGCACCCGCGACGGCTTCTGCGCTTCCGCCGGACCGGAGCGCCTGCGGATCACCGGGCCGGTGGCGGACGGGGCGGTCCACCTGTGGCGGGCCCACGCCGACGCGATCCTGATCGGCATCGGCACCGCCCGGGCCGACGACCCGTCGCTGACCGTGCGGCTGCCGGGCCTCGGCACGCGCTCGCCCCTGCGGGTCGTGCTCGACACGCATCTGCGGCTCTCCCCGGCGAGCGTCCTCGCCCGCACCGCCCGCGACACACCGACTTTGGTGCTCACGACCCGCTCGGCCCCGGCCCACGCGCGGCGGGCCCTGGAGGCCCTCGGCGTCGAGGTCGCCACCGTAGCGGCGGACGCGGCCGGCGGGATCGACCTTCCGGCGGCCCTGGCGCGTCTCGGCGAGCGCGGCCTGACCCGCCTGTGCAGCGAGGGCGGCCCCCGCCTTGCGGAGGCGCTGGCCCGGGCCGATCTGGTCGATGCCTGCACGCTGGTCACCGGGCCGGCGGAGCTGGGTGCAGCGGGCGGCCTGCCGGCCCTGGGCCCGGCCCTGGCGGAAGCCCTAGCGGGCGAGCGGTTCCGGGAGGCCGAGCGGCTGCAGCTCGGGCCCGACGCGGCCGTGACCTACGAACGCAACAGGACGTAAGCGATGTTCACGGGCTTGGTCAGCGCCATCGGCACGGTCGTTTCGGTCTCGGGCGACGGTGACCTGCGCCGGATCGCGATCCGCGCCGCCTACGATCCGGCGACGATCGCGCTCGGCGCCTCGATCGCCTGCGCCGGACCGTGCCTCACCGCCGTGTCGGTGGAGCCCGCCGCGGGCGGCTGCGTCTTCGCGGTCGACGCCGCCGCCGAGACGCTGGCGCGCACCACCGTCGGCACCTGGGCGGCGGGCACGCGGATCAACCTCGAACGCTCCCTGAAGATCGGCGACGAGCTCGGCGGCCATCTCGTCACCGGCCACGTCGACGGCCTCGCCGAGATCGTGGAGCGCGTGAGCGTGACGGCCGATGCCTGGGGCGCCAGCGAGCGCTTCACCCTGCGGGCCCCGGCCGCCGTGAAGAAGTTCATCGCCGAGAAGGGCTCGGTCTGCCTCGACGGCACCTCGCTCACCGTGAATGCGGTCGCGGACGACCTGTTCTCGGTGCTGCTGATCCCGCACACGCTCCAGGTCACCACCTGGGGCGAGCGGCGGCAGGGGGATCGGCTCAACCTCGAGGTCGACCTGATCGCCCGCTACGCCGCCCGGCTCGCCGAGGCGCGTGTCGGCTGAGCCGGGCACCCTCGTCATGGCGAGCGGAGCGAAAACCCAGCAGCGCCACGCTCTCGAGTGTCGCGAAGCCCCGGCGCGCTTGGCTCCGCTCGCGATGACGGCCTGGCGCGTCAGCGCGGCGGGATCGAGTAGGTGCCGGTGGCGTGGCAGACGAGGTCCGGGCTGCCGACGGCGGTGATCGACACCTCGCCGACGGCGAGGCGCCGGCCGAGCTTGAGCAGCCGGCATTCGGCCACGAGATCCCCCGTGGCGGGCTTGCGCAGGAAGTTGAAGGTGAGGCTCGTCGTCACCGCGAGCGCCACGGGACCGATATTGGCCAGGATCGCCGCGTAGAGGGCGTAGTCGGCCAGCGCCATCATGGCCGGCCCCGACACGGTCGCGCCGGGACGCAGGAAGCGCTCGTGGGCTTCGAGCCGCATCCGCGCCGCGAGCGGTCCCACGGCCTCGAGGTGGTAGGCGCGCCCGCCCGCCTGCATCTGCGGGAATTCGCGGTCGAGGAAGTCGCCGGTCTCGGCGAGGGTGAGGATCGGGGCGGTCATTGCCCCATGCAGCACGGCGGTACCGCCGAGGCAATCACGAGGCCTTCGGAACTGCCGTCCTCATCGGAAGGTCCCAGTCGATCGGCCGGTGCCGTCTTGGCGAGCGGCGCGAAGCGATCCAGTCGGCGCTACATTCACCGATGTCGCGCGACCCTGGGTCACTTCGCCGCGCTCGTGATGACGGAGGGCTGCCGCCATCGAGGGTTTCGGCCGGACGCCACATCAGGACGGGGAATCGGGCGGGAGGCGCCCTCCCGCCGTCCCGCTCAGAAGAAGATCGGCCGCGCGCTGGCGGTGATCTCGCCGAGCACCGCGCCGGTGGCCGGCTCGACCTCCTTGAGCACCACGTCGTAGCCCCAGAGGTCGGCGAGGTGCTGCAGCACGCGCTTGGCGTCGTCCTTCTGCAGGGTGATCTTGTTGATCGCCTTGTGGTGCAGGATCAGGCGCCGGTCGCCCTCCAGATCCACGTCCACCACCTCGATGTCGGGGTCGAGCCACGCCACGTCGTACTGCCGCGCGAAGGAGCGGCGCAGCTTGCGGTAGCCGCGCTCGTCGTGGATCGCCTCCACCCGCAGCTCCGGCTCCTCCGGATCGTCGACCACGTGGAACAGGCGCAGATCGCGCATCAGCTTGGGCGACAGGAACTGCTGGATGAAGCTCTCGTCCCGGTAATTCTCCCAGCAATCGCGCAGGACCGCCATGGCGTCGCCGACCCCCGCGATGTCGGGGAACCACGCCCGGTCCTCCTCGGTCGGCTGCTCGGCGATGCGGGCGATGTCCTGCATCATCGCGAAACCGATCGCGTAGGGATTGTGGCCGCCGTAGGAGCGGTCGTCGTAGTTCGGCTGCCGGATGACGTTGGTGTGCGACTGCAGGAATTCGAGATAGGCCGCCTCGGTGATCTGCCCGGATTCCGACAGGGCGTTCATGATCCGGTAGTGGCAGTAGGTGGCGCAGCCCTCGTTCATCACCTTGGTCTGGCGCTGCGGATAGAAGTACTGGGCCACCAGGCGGACGATGCGCAGGATCTCGCGCTGCCAGGGGCGCAGGCGGGGCGCGGCCTTCTCCAGGAAATACAGGATGTTCTCCTGCGGCAGTTCGAGCAGCGCCTTGCGCCGCTCGGCGGCCGCGTCCGGACGCGCCGTGCCGATCTTCTGCGGCAGGGTGCGCCAGAGATCGTTGTAGATCTGCTCGCCGTGCTCGATCCGCTCGCGCTCGCGCCGCTGCTCGGAGGCGAGGTCCGGCCGCTTCTTGCGCGGGTAGCGGTGGACGCCCTGGCTCATCAGCGCGTGGGCGGCGTCGAGCACCTGCTCCACCGCCTGGTGGCCGTAGCGCTCCTCGCAGCGGGCGATGAAGCCCTTGGCGAAGTCGAGGTAGTCGAGGATGCCCTCGGCGTCGGTCCACTGCCGAAACAGGTAGTTGTTCTTGAAGAAGTGGTTGTGGCCGAAGGCGGCGTGCGCGATGACCAGCGTCTGCATCGTCGCCGTGTTCTCCTCCATGACGTAGGAGATGCACGGGTCCGAGTTGATGACGATCTCGTAGGCGAGCCCCATCAGGCCGCGGCGGTAGCCGGCCTCGTGCTGGGCGAAGTGCTTGCCGAACGACCAGTGCTTGTAGAACAGCGGCATGCCGATCGACGCGTAGGCGTCGAGCATCTGCTCGGCCGTGATGATCTCGATCTGGTTCGGGTACCACGACAGTCCGAGCTGCGGCCCGGCCACCGCCTCGCAGGCGTCGTGGATCCGCCGGATCGTGTCGAAATCCCAGTCGTTGCCGGTGAACAGCGGCTTCTGGTTGCCCGCGATGATCTGGGGCGTGCGTGCCTTGACGAGCGTCATGCGGCCTCCCGATCGGTTGATGCGCGCGCCGCCATCACGCCTCCGCCTCGGCGCGGCCTTCCTTGCGGCCGAACAGCTCGCGGAAGACCGGGTAGATCTCCCGGCGGTGGTTGACCTTGCGCATGGCGATCGGGCCGCCGGCCTTGGCGATGGCCTCGTAGGTCCGCCACAGGGTGGTGCGGTGCTCGACGAAGCCGGCTCGGGGACCGTTCTCGTCGCCCACCTCCAGATAGGCGAAGTGCTGGCAGGCGGGCAGGATGTGCGACCGCAGCAGCTCCGTGGAGGTCGGCCCGTCGGACGAGACGTTGTCGCCGTCCGAGGCCTGGGCCGCGTAGATGTTCCAGTCGTTCGGGTCGTAGCGCTCGGCGATGACGCGCTTCATCTCCACGAGCGCCGACGAGACCAGGGTGCCGCCGGTCTCGCGGGAGCCGAAGAAGGTCTCCTCGTCCACCTCGGTCGCCCGGTCGGTGTGGCGGATGAACACGATCTCGACGTGCCGGTAGCGGCGCGTCAGGAAGATGTGCAGCAGGATGTAGAATCGCTTGGCGAGGTCCTTCATGTGCTCGGTCATCGAGCCGGACACGTCCATCAGGCAGAACATCACCGCCTGCGCGATCGGCCGCGGATAGGGCTCGAACCGGCGGAAGCGCAGGTCGATCGGGTCGACGTAGGGGATGCGCTTCGCGCGCTCGCGCAGCCGGAACAGCGCCTGCTCCAAGTCCGGCCGCTCCGGGTGCCCCTCGGCGAGGGCGTCGAGCCGGGCCTCCAGAGCCGCGACCTCGTCGGGCTTCGGGCGCTTGAGGGCGATCCGCCGCGACATCGAGTTGCGCAGGGTTCGGGTGAGCGCGAGGTTCGCGGGCGAGCCGGTGACCGTGTAGCCCGCCCGGCGCAGTCCCTCGGTCTCGACGATGGCGAGGCGACGCTTGGCGAGGTCCGGCAGTTCCAGATCCTCGAGGAAGAGTTCCAGGAACTCCTCGCGGGTGAGCACGAAGCGGAACGCGTCCTCGCTGTTCTCGCCGCCCTCCCCGCCCTCGCCGGAGCCGCGACCGCCGCCGCTGCCCGGCGGGCGCTCGATCGTGTCGCCCTCCACGTAGGTCTTGTTGCCGGGCAGGATGTGATCCTGCAGGCCGGTGCCGGGCTGGCGCGAGAAGCGGGGCTCCCGGACGCCGTCCGCCGGCACGGTGACGCGGCCGTCCTTGCCGAGATCCTTGATGTCCTTCTCGCGGGCGGATTCCCGCACCGCGCGCTGGGCCACGTCCTTCACGCGCCGCAGGAAGCGCTGGCGGTTCGGGAGGCTCTTGCCGCCCGGGTTCAAACGTCGGTCGACGATGTGCATCCGCTGCGAAAACCCTCGTCCGCGTGCTCCGGCCGGGTCCGGACCCTTGTCGTACCATGCTGTCACCGGAGGGAAGGATCCCTCTTTGGCAGCAGGGCCGCGATCTTCGCCGGCCGGTCGTCCGAAACTGTGGCGGCGGAGGGTCGGTACGGGGCCCGGCCGATCCATCGGACGGGCCCGGGCCCCGTCGTCCCTCAGCCGGCCTGCTTCACCCGCATGTACCACTCCACCAGGCGGCGGACCTGCCGCTCGGTGTAGCCGCGCGCCACCATGCGCTCGACGAACTCGCCGTGCTTCTTCTCGGTCTCGCCGTCCTTCTTCGAGCCGAAGGAGATCACCGGCAGCAGCTCCTCCACCTGGGAGAACATCCGCCGCTCGATCACCTCGCGCAGCTTCTCGTAGCTGGTCCAGCTGGGATTCCGGCCACCGTGCTGCGCCCGGGAGCGCAGAGCGAACTTCACCACCTCGTTGCGGAAGTCCTTCGGGTTGGCGATCCCGGCGGGCTTCTCGATCTTGGTCAGCTCCTGGTTCAGGAGCTCCCGGTTCATGAGCTGGCCGGTCTCGGCGTCCTTGAAGTCCTGGTCCTCGATCCAGGCGTCGGCGTAGTCGATGTACCGGTCGAACAGGTTCTGCCCGTAATCGTGGTACGATTCGAGGTAGGCCTTCTGGATCTCGTGGCCGATGAACTCCGCGTAGCGCGGGGCCAGTTCGGTCTTGATGAATTCCAGGTACTTCTTCTCGGTCTCGGGCGGGAGCTGCTCGCGGCGCAGCGACTGCTCCAGCACGTACATCAGGTGCACCGGGTCGGCCGAGACCTCGGTGGTGTCGTGGTTGAAGGTCGCGGCCAGCACCTTGAAGGCGAAACGGGTCGAGATCCCGTCCATGCCCTCGTCGACGCCGGCCGTGTCCTTGTACTCCTGCATCGAGCGGGCGCGGGGATCGACCTCGCGCAGGGACTCGCCGTCGTAGACCCGCATCTTGGAGAAGACGTTGGAATTGGCGTGCTCGCGGAGCCGCGACAGCACCGAGAACCGCGCCAGCATCTCCAGCGTGCCGGGGGCGCAGGCCGCGTCCGACAGCTCCGAGCCGGAGATCAGCTTCTCGTAGATCCGCTGCTCCTCGGTGACGCGCAGGCAGTACGGGACCTTGATCACGTAGATCCGGTCGATGAAGGCCTCGTTGTTCTTGTTGGTCTTGAAGGTCTGCCACTCGGCCTCGTTCGAGTGCGCCAGGATCACGCCGGTGAACGGGATCGCGCCGATATTCTCGGTGCCGACGTAGTTACCCTCCTGCGTCGCGGTGAGCAGCGGGTGCAGCATCTTGATCGGCGCCTTGAACATCTCGACGAACTCGAGGATGCCCTGGTTCGCCCGGTTCAGGCCGCCCGAGTACGAGTAGGCGTCGGGATCGGCCTGCGACAGGGTCTCCAGGCGGCGGATGTCGACCTTGCCGACGAGCGAGGAGATGTCTTGGTTGTTCTCGTCACCCGGCTCGGTCTTGGCGATGGCGATCTGGCGCAGGCGCGACGGCCGGACCTTGATCACCTTGAAGCGCGAGATGTCGCCGTTGAACTCGTCGAGGCGCTTCAGCGCCCAGGGGCTCATCAGGCCGGTCAGCCGCCGGCGCGGGATGCCGTAGCGGCGCTGGATCTCCTCGCCCATGGTCTCGGGGTCGAACAGGCCCAGCGGGCTCTCGAAGACCGGCGACACTTCGTCCCCAGCCTTGAGTACGTAGACGGGGTGAACCTCCATCAGGAGCTTCAGCCGCTCGGCCAGCGACGACTTACCGCCGCCCACCGGCCCGAGCAGGTAGAGGATCTGCTTGCGCTCCTCCAGCCCCTGCGCGGCGTGGCGGAAGAACGAGACGATCCGCTCGATCGTCTCCTCCATGCCGTAGAATTCGCGGAAGGCCGGGTAGGTCCGGATCGTCCGGTTCATGAAGATCCGGCCGAGGCGCGAATCCCTGGCGGTGTCCACGAATTCCGGCTCGCCGATCGCCGCGAGGATGCGCTCGGCGGCCGAGGCGTACATCAGGGGCTCGTCGCGACAGGCCTCCAGGTACTCGGAGAGCGTCATCTCCGTGTCGCGGCGGGCCTCGTACCCTCGGGCGAAGCTCTGGAAAAGGTCGTTCGTCGCATGCATCGGCATTCGATAACCCTCTCAGACCGTGACAGCTTCATCCTGTCTCGGCTCGGATGCAACCGACAGGCCCGCTTTTGTCGCAGTGCGGCGAGCATGGCGCCCGGCATGTCGATTGCATGCAACACTCCGGAGCGCTGAAGGCGTCACGGACGAGACTCCGTGACGCCCCCGGACGGCTGACCGAGCGGCAGGACTAGCCAGATACCGTTTCGGCCGGAGCCTGCTCACAAATCCGTGCCCTCTTTCTTGCCGTCGTCTCCTGATTTGGTCCCCGCCCCCCCGACAGTGATCTTGACGGTCTGCGTCTGGACTTGGCCGTCGGAGCTCTTGACCTCGAACGTCACTTCGTCGGTACCGGTGAATCCGTTGTTGGGCTGATAGAACAGCGCCTGGACGGCCGCTTCCTTGTTGGGGCAGCGGTAGCTCGCCGGCGTCTTCAGCTTGCCGACCTTGGTGATCACCGACCCGTTCTTCGGCGGGCCCGAGACCTTGAACTCGGGCATCGGCCCAGGAGAACAGTCCTTCTTGAGGTTCGGCGCGATCTCGATGCGGACCGTCTTGCCGGGCGCCACCGTCTTGGTTCGGCTGGACGGCGTCTGGGCCAGGGCGGGCCCGGCCAGTGCCATGCTCCCTGCGAGCAGCGCGGCGAGCGGACGTAGGGCAATCATGGCAGCGTCTCTCCAGTGCCGACCCGGGACCTCTCCCCGGACACGCGTCCGGATGTCCCGTTCATCGGTGGAGACCATGTGGGGACGCCGCGCACGGGCGTCGAGGGCTCGGGCGGCGGGTTAATTCTGGAGGGCCGCCGCGACGATCCCGGTGATGCGGGCGATCTGCGCCGCGTCGAACTCGCCGGCCAGGGCGGCGGCGAGCCGCCCCTCGACCCGCGCCCGCTCCCCGGCATCGGCCACCGGCACGGGGGGAATCTCGTCCTCGGCCAGCCGGCAGACCCGGCGAATCGTCTCAGCGGCCGCCAGGAGTTTCTCCCGGTCGGTGGGACCCATCTCCCAGAGCGGGTTGCGCAGGCGGCTGATCACCCGCTTGGCGTCGCGATAGTCCCGGTCGACCCCGGTGGCCGCCTCGATCTGGCTGACGAGGAACATCAGCTCCAGGACTTCGGACGCCGCCTCCGGGCAGGAGCGGACGATCCGCATGATGCGGGCCATCAGTTCCTGGCTGGGCGTCAACTTGGGTTTGGGCGCGGCCATGCGGGCGACAACGCGACGTGTTGCCGGAAAGTTCGCCCGCCGCGCGCGGTGCCGGGGTCGTCGAGCCCGGCAGGCCCGCTCAGGCCTCCATGTCGGGCAGGTCGCGCAGCCCGTCGAGCAGGGCGCGGCAGGCGCGCAGCTCGTCCAGGGCCCCGGCCAGGGCCGCCCGGTCCGACGCGCCGAATGTCGCGCCCCCGGTCCCGCTCCGGGCTCCCGCCTCGGTCTCGACCTCCTGAAGCAGCGGCTCGGCCGCCACGGCCTCGCCGCGGCCGACGGCCTGCACGAAGCGGACGCCGTTCTCCTTGAGGACCCGCTGCGCCCCCGCGATGGTGTAGCGCTGCACGTGCAGGAGGTGGCGGATGCCGGCGACGAGCTCGACGTCCTGGGGCCGGTAGTAGCGGCGCCCCCCCGCCCGCTTCACGGGGCGGATCTGGCCGAAGCGGGTTTCCCAGAATCGCAGGACGTGCTGGGGCACGTCGAGTTCCTCGGCCACCTCGCTGATCGTCCGGAAAGCGTGGGCGCTCTTCTCGCCGATCCCGGTCGGCGGTTCGTCGGTCGAGGCGGCGAGGGCTGGCGGCATGGGCGTCTTACGGAGTGGGCGAAGCGGCCCGATCTTGCCGGCTCGCGGGGCCGCACTCAAGCCTGAAGACCCTGCCCGAAGCGCTCGCCGACGCGGCCGCATTCGCGGCGCGCTCACTCGTCGTCGTGGTCGCCCGCGCCGTTCAGGCCGTTGATCTTGGCCTTGAGCACGTTGGAGGGCTTGAACACCATCACCTGCCGCGGCTCGATCGCGACCTCGACCCCGGTCTTGGGATTGCGGCCGACGCGCTTGCCCTTGCTGCGGACCACGAAGGAGCCGAACGAGGACAGCTTCACCGTCTCGCCGCTCGCGAGGCAGCTGCAGATCTCGGACAGCACGGTCTCGACGAGGGCGGCCGACTCGGTCCGCGACAGGCCCACCTGGTGGTAGACGGCCTCGCTCAAGTCGGCGCGCGTCACCGTCTTGCCTGCCATGCCGTGTCCCCTCGCCCGCGTCGCTCGCCCCATGACGCACGGCGCGGCACCCTTGGCCGCGCCGAACGCTGAAGGCGTATCCCTATGATCCGGCACGCTAATCGGCGCTCCGCCCCCGGTCAACCGCGCCGGGACAGCGAATCGTTTCGGGCGCGCCGCCCGAAACGCTACCAGCGGATCAGCGCGGCGCCCCAGCTGAACCCGCCGCCGATCGCCTCGATCATCACGAGGTCGCCCGCCCGGATGCGGCCGTCCCGCCGCGCCACGTCGAGGGCCAGGGGTATCGAGGCCGCCGAGGTGTTGCCGTGGCGGTCCACCGTCAGGACGATCTTGTCCCGAGCGACACCGAGCTTGTCGGCCGAGGCCTCGATGATCCGGCGGTTGGCCTGATGCGGCACGAACCAATCGAGTTCCTCCGCGGTGATGCCCGCCTGCGCGAAGGCTTCCACGATCACGTCGGTGACCTGCCCGACGGCGAATCGGAACACGTCGCGGCCCTCCATGCGCAGGTGGCCGGTTGTGCCGGTGGAGCCGGGGCCGCCGTCGACGTAGAGCTTCTCCCGGTGGCGTCCGTCCGACCGCAGGCTCGCGCTGAGGACGCCGCGGTCCCCGGCCCCCTCCTGCGCCTCCAGCACGACGGCGCCGGCCCCGTCGCCGAACAGCACGCAGGTGGTGCGGTCCTCCCAGTCGACGATCCGCGAGAAGGTCTCGGCGCCGATCACGAGGGCCCGGCGGGCGGCCCCCGTGGTCAGGAACTTGTCGGCGGTCGAGACCGCGAAGACGAAGCCGGCGCACACCGCCTGCAGGTCGAAGGCCGCGCCCTGATGGATGCCCAGTGCCGCCTGGATCTGGGTCGCGGTCGCCGGGAAGGTGTGATCCGGCGTCGAGGTGGCGCAGATGACGAGGTCGATGTCGTCCGCGCTCAGCCCGGCATCGTCGAGGGCCGCCCTGGCGGCGCGCGTACCGAGGACCGAGGTGGTCTCGTCGGGTCCCGCGAGGTGGCGCTGGCGGATCCCGGTCCGCTGGACGATCCACTCGTCGGACGTGTCCACCCGCTCGGCGAGGTCGGCGTTCGTCACCACCCGCGCGGGCAGGCTCGAGCCGGTCCCGACCACCACCGAGCGCAGAGGGGGGACGCGCCGGTGCTGCTCGGGGTCAGTGCGGAGGGTTGCCATCATTGTCCTTCCCGGACGATCCAGCTTCACAATCGCCGGTTGTGAAGCCGCGGGCGTCCGATTTCCATCCCGTCCGTCGACGGAGGCCCGGTGCCGGCGTCAGGCCGGCGCCAGCGCCGCCGTCTGGTCGAGCATCTCGCGGATCGTGCGGATCATGTCGTGGCGCGCCATGTCGTGCGCCAGATCGATCGCCGCGGCGAAGCCCTGCGCGTTCTCCGAGCCGTGGCTCTTGATGACGATGCCCTCGAGGCCGAGGAACACCCCGCCGTTGGCCCGGCTCGGGTTCATCTTGTCCTTGAGGGCCTTGAAGGCCTGCCGCGCGAACAGGGCGCCGATCTTGGCGGCCAGCGTCCGGGTCATGGCGGAGCGGAGATAGGTGCCGATCTGCTTGGCGGTGCCCTCGGCGGTCTTGAGGGCGATGTTGCCGGTGAACCCCTCGGTCACCACCACGTCGACCGTGCCGCGCCCGAGATCCGTGCCCTCGACGAAGCCGTGATAGGTCAGGCCGGGGCTCTCCATCTCGCGCAGGATCCGGGCAGCCTCCTTGACCGCCTCGTTGCCCTTCATCTCCTCGGTGCCGACGTTGAGCAGGCCGACGGTGGGGCGCTCGAGGTCGAACACGATGCGCGCCATGGCCGAGCCCATCACGGCCATCTCGACGAGGTGCTCGGCATCCGTGCCGATCGTGGCGCCGACGTCGAGCACGACGCTCTCGCCGCGCACGGTCGGCCACAGGCAGGCGATGGCCGGGCGCTCGATGCCCGACATGGTCTTCAGGCAGATCTTCGACATCGCCATCAGCGCGCCGGTGTTGCCGGCCGACACGCAGGCATCGGCCTGCCCGTCGCGGACCGCCTGGATCGCCTGCCACATGGACGACTTGCCCCGGCCCTGGCGCACCGCCTGGCTCGGCTTGTCGTCCATGGCCACGGCCACGCTGGTGTGGCGGATCTCCACGCAGTCCTTGAGCCGGGGCTCCTTGGCGACCAGCGGCGCGATCACCGCCTCGTCGCCGAACATCAGGAAGGTGGTGCCGGGATGGCGCTCCCGGGCCAGCGCCGCGCCGGGCACGACCGTGGTGGGCCCGTGGTCGCCACCCATGGCGTCGAGCGAGATGCACACGCGTTGGGACATGTCGGTAGCGGGTCGCGGGTCTCGGCGGGAAAGGGGTCGGACGGCGGCGGGACGGGGCCCGCCGGGCGCGGCGGACCATAGCGATACCGGCCCGGCGGGCAAATGAAATCGGGCGGCCGGCGGTTCCGGCCGGACGCGGCGGCCTCAGCCGTCGCGGTCGCGGAGCTTGCGCAGACCGTCGAGGGGTCCGGCCTCGTCGCCCGCCACGACCGGCTCGAAGGCGATGCCGGGCTTGCGCGGGTACGGGTCGAGGCCCAGCGCCAGGAACTCGGCGGTGAGCGCGCCGAAATCGATGCGGCCGCCGACCAGGGGGTCGGGGATGTCGGCGTCCTCGGCATCGGTGCCGGCGAGCCGGTCGGTGTCGGTGAACACCACCTCGACCGGCTCCCGGACCGGCGCCTCGAAGGGTTCGAGGCTGACGGTGCAGACCTGGGTCACCAGGGCCTCCACGGTGCCGGTCACGGTGAGGCGGCTGGTCGCCCCCTCGATGGCGAAGCGCCCGACGAGGTCGCGGATCCCCGGGATGCCGAAATCGGCGGCCAGCGCCGCGCACTCGGCCGGGCTCGCCTCCACGGTGACGGCGCCGCGCCCCTGGGGCAGGCGTTCGACATTGACCCAGCGCGCGAGCGGGAAAGCGTCCTGGCCGGCATCGCGGCTGCTGGCATCGCGGCTCATGCGCGTCCTCCGTGGTCAGGGCCGGCCGGTACCGGCGCGAAGCCGTCGGGCTCCGGGAAGGGCGGCCCGGCCGCGAGCAGCCCGTCGAGATCGGCCCCGGCGAGGGCGGCGTCGGCCGCCCGCACGTAGGCGGCGAGACCGCGCCCGTCCCCCTCGCCGCCAAGCACGTTGCGGACGAGGGCGGCCGCCAGGGCCGCGGCGTCGCCGGCCTCCAGGGCCGCGTCGTAGCCCTCGGCCCGGCCGTAGAAGGCGGCGCCGAGCTTCTTCATCCGCTTGGACACGCCCATGTCGCCGACGCCGAGTTCGCGCAGGGAGGCGTCGAGCTGGGTGAAGACGGAATTCACCAGATCCTGCGCCACCTCGGCGGCCGGCGGCGGCAGCCGGTTCAGCCGGCGCAGGACCAGGATCGCGTGCAGGCACAGGGATTCGAACCGGCCCTCCACGGTGTCGGGCACGCCGAGATCCGTGTAGAGGCCTGGCCGGCGCGCGGCCTCGCTCAGGGCGACGTGCAGCCCCTCGACGGCGCGGCGGCGCGCGCCCGCGCGGCGGAACAGCCCGGCGATCATCGGTGTCGAACCCCGGCCCTCTGTGGCCAAGCTTGCCTTGTCAAAGCCATAACCCCGCGGTACGGCAACCCACGCCCAGGGCGCAAGCGCCGTCGGAGCCCCGTGCCGGCGGCGACGGTCGCGCCCCGTCCGTCAACACGCTCTCTGGGGGCCCGATGCGGCGCCGTTTCGTCCAGTCCTTCGCGCGCCTCGCCCTGCTCGGCCTCGCGGCAACCGGTCTGTCGGGCTGCATCGGCGAGGAGCTGCGCCACGGCTACCAGGTCGATCAGGCGGCGCTCGCCACGATCAAGCCCGGCATGGGCCCCGAGCAGGTGCTGCAGATCCTGGGCACGCCCTCGACCGTGTCCACGGTCGGCAACAAGTCCTGGTACTACATCTCGCAGAACACCCGCCGGACAATCATGTTCCTGGGCGAGCAGGTCGAGGACCAGAAGGTCACGGCCGTGTACTTCACCCCCGCCTTCAAGGTCGAGCGCGTGGCGCTCTACGGCCTGCAGGACGGCCGGATCTTCGACTTCATCGAGCGCACCACGCCGACGAGCGGCGCCGACCGCGCCTTCCTCAGCCAGCTGTTCCGCGGCCTGACCCGCTACGAGCCGTTCGGCAGCGGCAGCGGCACCAGCGTCGTGCCGGGCGCGAATCGCGGCATGTGACCGGCCTCGCCCGCCACGAGGCGGGCGATCGCCCCGGGCTCCGGGAAGAGGTGCTCGGGGCCATGGGACGCGAGGGCCCGCGGGTCGGTGTAGCCCCAGGCCACGGCGCCGAACGGGCAGCCCAGCGCCCGCGCCGCCTCGAGGTCCCGGATCTCGTCGCCGACACAGAGGGCCCGGTGCGGCGGCACCCCGGTCCGCGCGAGCAACGCCCGCAGCCGGCGCGCCTTCCCGAAGATCGACGCCCCGCAGGCGTATCTGCCGATGCGGGCGGCATTGTCCGGTCCGAGCACCCGCCGCACCGTGTCGGCGCGATTCGACGACAGGATCGCCAGCGGCACGCCCGCCGCCGCAATCGCGGCCAGCATCGCCGGGACGCCGGGAAACAGGGCAATCTGCGCGGCGTCGCGGGCGGCCAGCGCGTGCATGTGGCGGGCGATGAGCGGCAGCTTCCAGCGCGGGATGCCGAGATGGGCGACGATCGCCCGGGCGCCCTGGAGCCGGAGCTCCTCCACCTCGTGGGCCTCGACCCGGCGGAAGCGGTAGCGGTCGGCGACGCCGTTCAGCACCGAGCAGAACCACCCGAAACTGTCGGCCAGCGTGCCGTCGAAGTCGAGGACGACGAGACCCGGCCCGGGCGCGGCCGGCATCCGGGCCGGCATCCGAGCCACGTCAGGTCCGCAGGTTCTCGAGCGGGACGCTGAGCCGCATCAGGAGACCGCCCGGCGCCCAGTCGTGCTCCAGCGCGCCGTCGAGCTGGCCGGCGACGCTGCGCTCGGCCAGCACCGTGCCGAATCCCTTCCGGGACGGCGCGCCGGCGATCTGCGGGCCGCCCTCCTCGCGCCAGGTCAGGGTGTAGCGGCCCGCCTCGCGGGTCCCGCTCAGCGAGACGCCGCCCTCCCGCGTCGACAGGCCGCCGTACTTGACCGCGTTCGTCGCCTGCTCGTGCATGATCAGCGCGAGGGCCGTGGCGGTGCGCTCGCCGATCTCGGCATCGTCCCCCGAGATCACCACGCGGGCGCGTCCGTTCTCCTCGTAGGCGGCCATGATCAGGCGCATCAGCCCGAGCACCGTCTGGCCAGCGACCGGCGGGGCGCTGTCGGGGGAGTGCGGGCGGACGTATTCATGGGCCCGGGCCAGGGCGCCGAGCCGCTCGCGGAACGCGGCCACGAAGGGCTTGGCCGCGGGGTCGGTCCGCGCGGTCAGGGCGGCGAGGCCGCCCACCACCGCGAAGATGTTCTTGATCCGGTGCGACAGCTCGCGGATCAGCAGATCGCGGGCCTCCTCGGCGCGCTTCGCCTCGCGCAGGTCGCGGGTGACCGTGGCGTAGCCGATCTCGGCCCCGGTCGGGTCGCGCACGGGGAAGATGTTGTAGAGCACCGCCAGGGGCTCGCCGGTGACGAAGTGCCGGAAGGCGAGTTCACCCTCCCAGAACCCGTCGCGGCGCACCGCCGGCATCACCGTCTGGGCCAGGATCCGGCGACTCTCGTCGGTGAAGAAATCGGGCACTTTCTTGGCGCGGGCGGCCGCGAGGTCGGGCAGGCCGACCAGGGCCAGCGCCGCCTCGTTGAGGTGGGTGATCGCGCCCTCAAGGGTGCTGAGTCCGATGAAGTCCTTGGACGTCTCGACAATCGCCGCGAGCTTGCGGGCCTCGGCCTCGGCGCGCTTCAGGTCGTCGATGTCGGTGCAGGTCCCGAACCACCGCTCGATCCGCCCCTCGGCGTCCCGGATCGGCATGGCCCGCCCCAGGGTCCAGCGGTAGTCGCCGCTGTGGTGGCGCAGGCGATACTCGATCTCGTAGGGCTCGCCGGTCGCGAGGCAGTGGCGCCACCGCGCCCAGGCCCTGTCCTGGTCCTCGGCATGGAACACACCGTTCCAGCCCTCGCCGTCGGTGGAGCCGTAGGGGACGCCGGTGAACTCGTACCAGCGGTCGTTGTAGTAGTCGTGGAACCCGTCCGGCCGCGTGGTCCAGACCATCTGGGGCATCGCCGAGGTCATCACGCGGAAGCGGCGCTCGCTCGCGGCGATCTCCGCCTCGCGGGCGGCGACCTGCGCCAGCGTCCTGCGGTGCTCCAGCAGGCTGGAGATCTGGCGCGCCAGCGCCAGCAGGGTCGCGGTCTGCTCCGAATCGAGCCCCTCCGGCCGCGGGACGCGGTCCAGCACGCACAGCGCGCCGAGCGGGATGCCATGGCTGCCGCGGATCACCGCACCCGCGTAGAACCGGAAGGCCGGTGCGCCGGTCACGAGGGGATTCTCGGTGGTCCGGGGGTCCGTGGTCAGGTCCGGGATGACGAGAAGGTCGCCGGCCTCAATCGTGTGGGCACAGACCGAGCAATTGATCGGCAGCTCGCGCTTGCCGAGGCCCACCTCCGACTTGAACCACTGCCGCTCGGCATCGACGAGGCTGACGAGCGCGACCGGCGCCCGGCAGACGTAAGCGGCGACCCGCACGAGGTCGTCGTAGAGCGGCTCGGGCTCGGAATCGAGGATCGCGAGGTCGCGCAGTTCGGCGATCCGGTCGGCGGCGCGCCAGCGCCCGTCGGTCGGTCCGGCTTCCGCGAGCGCGTGAGGTGCAGGCACATCCATGGTCCTGCCCTCACATAGGCGCGCGACGGCCCGCTGCCAAGGAATTGCCGCGGTTTCCTGCCGCAGCCCTCCGGGTCGCGGCAGGGCGCGCGACGGCGGCGCGTCAGGCGGCGCGGGACTCGGTCAGGGTCGGGTAGTCGACGTAGCCCTCGGGGCCCTGGCTGTACCACGTCGCGGCGTCGTCCTTGGCGAGCGGCGCCTTCCTGGCGATCCGCTCGGCGAGGTCCGGGTTGGCGATGAAGGTCCGGCCGAACGCGATGGCGTCGGCCTCGCCGGCATCCAGCGCCTTCTGGCCGCTGACCCCGTCGTAGTCGGCGTTCAGGATCATCGGGTTGCGGAACACGCGCCGCATCGCCGGGGCGATCGGCGGGTGGTCGGCTTTGCCGAAGGTGCCGTTCGGCCCCGGCTCGCGCATCTCCAGGAAGGCGATCCCGGCATCGGCGAGCGCCTGGGCGGCGGCGACGAACAGCGGCTCCGGGTTCGAGTCGTTGCAGCCCTGGATCGCGCCGTTCGGCGAGAGGCGCACGCCGGTGCGCTCCGGCCCGGCGACCTTCGCCACCGCCTCGGTCACCTCGCGCAGGAGCCGCACGCGGTTCTCGACGGACCCGCCGTACTGGTCGGTGCGGTGGTTGGTGCCGTCGCGGAGGAACTCGTCGATCAGGTAGCCGTTCGCGGCGTGGATCTGCACCCCGTCGAACCCGGCAGCCAGGGCGTTGGCGGTGGCCCGCTCGTAATCGCCGAGCAGGCGCGGGATCTCGGACACCTCCAGGGCGCGGGCCTCGCTGTAGGGCTTCTTGCCGGAATAGGTGTGGGCCTGGTCGGGCGCCGTCGTGGCAGAGGACGAGACCGGCTTGGCGCCGCCGAGGAAGTCCGAATGGACCATCCGGCCCATGTGCCAGATCTGACAGACGATCTTGCCGCCCTTGTCGTGCACGGCCTTCACGATCGGCCGCCACGCGTCGACCTGGGCGTCGGACCAGATGCCGGGCGCGTAGGGCCAGCCGAGCCCCTCCTGGCTGATACCGGTGGCTTCGGTGAGGATCAGGCCGGCGCCGGCGCGCTGGGCGTAGTACTCGGCCATGATCGGGGTCGGAACGTGCTCGCGGGTGCCGCGGCCGCGGGTCAGCGGCGCCATGAAGATCCGGTTCTTCGCCTCGATGGCGCCGATGCGGATCGGGTCGAGCAGGGACGGCATGGGTTACCTCGTGCTGGTGCGGCGGGGGCCGCGTCCGGGTTTTAATCCGGCGCCGAGGTGGCGCTGCGGCGCCGCGATGCCAAGGTGCTGCGCCGCGGGACTGGCCGTCGCGTGCGGGGGCGCACACGGCGAAACGGGAAGGGCCGGGCTCGCGGAGAGCCCGGCCCCGTCGGCCGATCCGGTCTTCGCGGAACTCAGCTGTGCGCCAGCACGGCGAGCAGCAGCAGGGCGATGATGTTGGTGATCTTGATCGCCGGGTTCACCGCCGGACCGGCGGTGTCCTTGTAGGGGTCGCCGACCGTGTCACCGGTCACCGCCGCCTTGTGGGCGTCGGAGCCCTTGCCGCCGTGGTGGCCGTCCTCGATGTACTTCTTGGCGTTGTCCCAGGCACCGCCGCCCGAGGTCATCGAGATCGCCACGTAGAGGCCGGTGAGGATCACGCCGAGCAGGCTCGCGCCCACGGTGGCGAAGGCCTGGCTCTTCCCGGCGATGAACTGGATCACGAAGAACAGCACTATCGGCGACAGGACCGGCAGCAGCGACGGGATGATCATCTCCTTGATCGCCGCGCGGGTGAGCATGTCCACCGCCCGCCCGTAATCCGGCCGGTCCGTGCCCTGCATGATGCCGGGCTTGGCCCGGAACTGGCGCCGGACCTCCTCGACCACCGCGCCCGCCGCGCGCCCGACCGCCGTCATGGCGATGCCGGCGAACAGGAACGGGATCAGGCCGCCGAGCAGCAGCCCGACCACGACGTAGGGGTTGGAGAGCGAGAAATCGACGCTGACGCCCTGGAAGAAGCGGTACTGCGTCGGGCTCGCATGGGCGATGAAGTAGTTCAGGTCCGACGTGTAGGCGGCAAACAGCACCAGCGCGCCGAGACCCGCCGAGCCGATCGCGTAGCCCTTCGTCACCGCCTTGGTGGTGTTGCCGACCGCGTCGAGGGCGTCGGTCGACTTGCGCACCTCCGAGGGCAGGCCCGCCATCTCGGCGATGCCGCCGGCATTGTCGGTGACCGGCCCGAAGGCGTCCAGCGCCACGATGAAGCCCGCGAGCGCCAGCATGGCGGTGACCGCGATGGCGATGCCGAACAGGCCGGCGAGCGCGTAGGTGCTGATGATGCCTGCCACGATCACGATGGCCGGCAGCGCGGTCGATTCGAGCGAGATCGCCAGCCCCTGGATCACGTTGGTGCCGTGGCCGGTCACCGACGCGTCGGCGATCGACTTCACCGGGCGGAAGTTGGTGCCCGTGTAGTACTCGGTGATCACGACGATCAGCGCCGTGATGGCGAGCCCGATCACCGCGCAGCCGAACAGCGCGGCCGACGTGAAGGTCAGGCCGGTCGAGGTGGTGAAGCTCGTCGAGAAGCCGCCTAGCAGGGTCATGTTGACCGCCGCGATCGCCGCGATGGAGAGCACGCCGGCGGCGATCAGCCCCTTGTAGAGCGCCCCCATGATCGACTGGTTCGCGCCGAGCCGCACCGCGTAGGTGCCGGCGATGGAGGTGAGGATGCAGGCCGACCCGATGGCGAGCGGGTACAGCATCATCGGCTCGAGGACGTCGCGGTTGCTCCCGCCCGCGCCGGAGAAGAAGATCGCGGCCAGCACCATCGTGGCGACGACCGTGACCGCGTAGGTCTCGAACAGGTCGGCCGCCATGCCGGCGCAGTCGCCGACATTGTCGCCGACATTGTCGGCGATGGTGGCGGGGTTGCGCGGATCGTCCTCCGGGATGCCGGCCTCGACCTTGCCGACGAGGTCGCCGCCGACATCGGCGCCCTTGGTGAAGATGCCGCCGCCGAGGCGGGCGAAGATCGAGATCAGCGAGGCGCCGAAGCCGAGCGCCACGAGGGCGTCGATCACCTCGCGGCTCGACGGCTCGAGATGGGCGGCGCGGGTGAGGAACAGGTAGTAGAGGGCCACGCCCAGCAGCGCGAGGCCCGCCACCAGCATGCCGGTCACCGCCCCCGACTTGAAGGCGACGTCGAGGCCGCCGCCCAGCGAGGTCGAGGCGGCCTGGGCCGTGCGGACGTTGGCCCGGACCGAGACGTTCATGCCGATGAAGCCGGCCGCGCCCGACAGAACGGCGCCGATCAGGAAGCCGACCGCGACCTTGATCCCGAGGAAGACGGCGAGAAGGACGAACAGGACGACGCCGACGAGGCCGATCGTCGTGTATTGCCGCCGGAGATAGGCCTGCGCGCCCTCGGCGATGGCGGCGGCGATCTCCTGCATGCGCTGCGTGCCGGCGTCGCGCCGCATCACGTCGAGGATCGTGACGATGCCGTAGGCGACGGCGCAGAGCCCGCCCGCGATGATCAGGATCAAGGGAATCATTCGACCGTCCTTGTTATTATCGTGCCTGGCGTTGGCTTGTGATTGTCGAGCTTGGCCGCCGGACGACGGCCATGGGACGCGGCGCTCGGATTCGGGGCTTTCCTTCCCAGAACAATGCCTTGATTGCCAAACTTCGCCGGGGAGCGCAAACGCCGCGTCGGCGGGCGACGCCGGTAATCGGGCCTCACGACCCGGGGGCTAAAAAGCCCTCGAATCCGCAATGCTGCATTATGTTGCAGATCTGGTTTCCCGCCGGCCGCTGCACACGGTTCCATGGGCGCGAGCCCCCTCTTCCGTGCGGGATAGGGGGCCGAGCGCGGCTCCCGCGAGCGGAGATGCCCGTCCCCCGAACCGGAACATCACGAACGCGAGCGGCTCGAGCGGCCGTTAACGTCGCCTTAACCAACCGATATTCTATTTTTGGTTGTATTCGGACGAGGGACTCGCCATGAGCAGCGACCAGGCCGCCAGGTTGGCGGCGACCATCGAGGTGTTGAGCGGCGCGGTCGGCTTCCTGATCGCAGAGCGGGTCGCGGCGCAGCCGGTCACGATCCAGGACGACCTGCTCTGCGTGCTGCAGCGCGCCCTGTCCCGGGCGCCGGGCGCGGGCGGGGACCCGGCCGGCCGCTGGATCCCGGTGGTCGCCGCCGCGATGATCGGCGAGGTCCGGCGCCAGATCGGCCACCCGGCCGGGGATTCCGCCGGCCCGATGATCTCGGGACCGGACGCGATCTGGGCGTCAGAAGTGGCTGAAGGCTCCGGCCGCGAACACGCGCTCGGCGCCATCGCGCATTTCGAAGCGCGGCGGGCCGTCGCCTGAGGTGACGGTGCCGATGGCGGCGACGGCGATCCCGGCCGCCGCGGCCTCAGCCCGGAAATCCGCCAGGCGCTCCGGCGCGACGGTGCAGAGGATCTCGTAATCGTCGCCGCCGGTCAGGACCGCCTCGATCAGGGCGGGGTCCGCCGCGCAGGCGCACCGGGCCGCCTCCGAGAGCGGCACGTCCGCCGTCGCCACCCGGGCGGTGCGGCCCGCGCCCAGCATCTTGGCGAGATCGCCCGCGAGGCCGTCGGACACGTCCATGGCCGCCGAGGCGTGGCGGCGGATGGCCGGCGCGGCGGCGAGCCGCGGGCGCGGGTGCAGGTAGCGGTCGGCGAGTTCGGCCCGCAGCGCCGGATCGAGGCCGGCCGCCCAGGGGGCGTCGCCCTCCAGGCGCATCCGCAGGCCGAGGGCGGCGTCGCCGATCGTGCCGGTGACGCAGATCCGGTCGCCGACCCGCGCGGTGGCGCGCCGCACGATGGCGCCGGTCGGCAGCTCGCCGAACACGCTCACCGAGATCAGCGCGGGGCCGCCGGAGCGCACCGTGTCGCCGCCCAGCAGCGGGCAGCCGGCCGCCTCGGCCGCCGCGCCGAGCCCCTGCGCGAATCCGGCGAGCCAGGTCTCCGTCCAATCGTCGGGCAGCGCCAGGGTCAGCAGGAAGCCGCGCGGGACCGCGCCCTTGGCGGCGATGTCGGAGAGGTTCACGCCGAGCGCCTTGCGGGCGATCGAGGCCGGCGGATCCTCCGCGAAGTAGTGGACGCCCGCCACCACGGCGTCGGCGGTGAGGACGAGGTCGTGGCCCGGCGCCGGTGTCAGCGCGGCGGCGTCGTCCCGGAGCCCGTCGGCGCCCGGCCCCGCGAGCGGGGCGAAGTAGCGGGCGATCAGCCCCTCCTCGGAGGCGCGGGCCGGCCCGACCAAGACTCAGGCCTTCCCGGCCGACGGTTTCCCAGCCGCAGCTTTGCCGGGGAGCGGCTTGGACGAGCCCGGCTTGCCGGAGGCCTTCGGGGCCCCGACCTCGCCCGGCCGGACCTCCCGGGCGACCCGGTCGAGGACGGCGTTGACGAGGCCCGGCTCGTCGGCCGTGTAGAAGCTGTGGGCGACGTCGACGTATTCCGAGATCGCCGCGGCCGCCGGCACGTCGCGGCGGAACATCAGCTCGTAGGCGCCCGCCCGCAGGATCGCCCGGAGCACGATCTCGATGCGCCGCAGCGGCCAGCCCTGCGCGAGGGCCTGGTCGAGCTTGGGGTCGATGGCGCGCTGCTCCTCGACCGTGCCGCGCAGCAGGTCGCGGAAGAACGCGGTCTCGGCCGGGGGATGGGCGATCCCGTCGACCTCCTGGCCGATCCAGAAGGCCTCGAACTCGGCGAGGGCGTCGAGCACGCCCTTGCCGGAGACGTCCATCTCGTAGAGCGCCTGCACCACCGCGAGGCGGGCGCCGCTGCGCAGGCTGATCTTGGCGGGGGCGCCGGCGGTGCCGGTGCCATTCTCCGCGCCGGTCTCCGGCTGGGTCTCGGGGGTCCCGGTCATGGGTGTATCCGTCATCGCGGGCGCGCGCCTTCGGCCGCACGCTTCAGGGCGAGCACGCCGAGCGCCGCCTCGGCGGCGCCGCCGCCCTTGTTCATCTCGGCGACCCGGGCGCGGGCGAGCGCCTGCGCCTCGGTCTCGACCGTGAGGATGCCGTTGCCCAGCGGCACGCGGCGCTGCACCGACAGGTCCATGAGCGCCCGGGCGCTCTCGCCGGCGACGATGTCGTAGTGGCCGGTCTCGCCGCGGATCACGCAGCCGAGCGCCACCACGGCGTCGTAGGCGCCCGTGTCGAGCAGGATCGCCACGGCGGCGGGGATCTCCAGGGCCCCCGGCACGGTGACCACGGTGGCCTGCGCGTCGGCGGCCGCGATCGCCGCCAGGGCGCCGGCCAGGAGTTCGTCGGCGATCGCGTCGTAGTAGCGCGCCTCGACCACGAGGATCCGGGCGCCGGCGAGCGCCGGGTCGGTGGGCTTGGGCGCCGAATCGGCGCGGGTATGGGCGACCATGGCTCTCGTCCGGCCGGGTTTTCGGGAACGGGCGGGCGGCACGTCGGGCACCCGCACGGGGGAGGACGGTTAGACCGAAGCGGCCGGCGCCACAAGCCGCGCGGGATCGACCCCGGCCCGCGCCGCGGCCGCGGCGGCGCGCCCTACCCGACCAGCGGCGGCAGCGGCGGGGCCGCGGGGCCGCCCTCCGGCAGGGCCGTGCGGGCGACGTTCATCGTCATGGCGAGCAGCGCGTAGTAGCCGTTGATGCCGGTCAGATCGATCGCCCCCTGCTCGCCGAAGCGCGCGACCAGGGCCGCGTAGGTCGCGTCGCTCACCGCGCGGTTGCGCATCAGCTCGGTCGAGAACGCGTAGGCGAGGGCCTCGTCGGCGCTCATCGTGTCGGGGCGGCGCCCCGCGGCCAGCGCCCGCGCGGTCTCGGGGGCGACCCCGGCCTCGAGGGCGATCGGGTGGTGGATCGCCCACTCGACCGGCTGGCTCCATTCCCGCGCGACCACCAGGATCGCGAACTCGCTGATCCGCAGCGGCAGGACGCTGCCGTAGCGCAGGTACTGGCCCATCCGGCTCGCGCACAGCATCAGCTCGGGGCTGCGCAGGAGCGGCACGAACGGCCCGAAGACCGGGACGCCGCGCTCGGCCCGGAACGCGGCCGCCGCCTCTTCCTGCGCCGGGGACAGGCCGCCGGCCGGGATCTCCGGCATGCGCTCCGCGCTGGTCTGCCCGCTGGCCATGCGTTTCCCCTCCGTGCTCCGGCGCCGACGCGCGGCCCGCTCTGGATTTCCGGTGCCCGTGCGCCTAGACCATTGGGGCTCACCGGCACGCACCGCGCCCGACCGGGCGGCGATCCCTGAACGCCAGCGAGGCTTACGGCTTTGGCCCTCCCCGTCAACGAACGCCGGCGCATCATGCTGCTCACGGGCGCGAGCCGGGGCATCGGCCACGCCACCGTCAAGCGCTTCTCGGCCGCGGGCTGGCGCGTGATCACCTGCTCGCGCCACGCCTTCCCGGAGAACTGCCCCTGGGAGATGGGCCCCGAGGACCACCTGCAGGTCGACCTCGCCGACGCGCAGGACACGGTCCGCGCCGTCGAGGAGGTGCGGGGCCGGCTCGCCGCAGAGGGCGGGGTGCTGCACGCGCTGGTCAACAATGCCGGGATCTCGCCGAAGGGGCCGGAGGGCGAGCGCCTCGGCGCGCTGGCCACCGAGTTCGACACGTGGCAGCGGGTCTTCCAGGTCAACCTCTTCGCCACGATCCTGCTGGCCCGGGGCCTGCGCGAGGAACTGGCCCGGGCCAAGGGCTCGGTCGTCAACGTGACGTCGATCGCCGGCTCGCGCGTCCACCCCTTCGCGGGGGCGGCGTACGGCACCTCCAAGGCGGCGCTGGCGGGCCTGACCCGCGAGATGGCCGCCGATTTCGGGCCGCTCGGCGTGCGGGTGAACGCGATCTCGCCGGGCGAGATCGACACGTCGATCCTGTCGCCCGGCACCGAGAAGCTCGTCGAGCAGATCCCGCAGCGCCGGCTCGGCACGCCGGACGAGGTCGCCAAGGCGATCTACTTCCTGTGCACCGAGGCCTCCTCCTACGTGAACGGCGCCGAGCTCCACATCAACGGCGGCCAGCACGTTTGACCAGATCGGTCGCTTCCTGGGGCGCTTCCGCGCGCGCGGCGTTACCGCGCCGGCACCCGGCGGCGCGCCGCGGGCGGGTCTCGCTCGTCCTGGGCCTCCTCGCGTGCTTCGCGCCCGTCGCGGGGGCGCGGGCCGAGCCCGGAATCCGGATCCTCGACCTGCCCTTCAAGGTGCGGGCGCTGCGCGGCTCGCGCAGCGAGGCCGCGGTCTCGGTGGCGACCTCCGGGCTCCTGCCGATCACCGGCGGCATGGCAGGGGCAAAAGCCGGCGCGCAGGGCGGTGGCCAGCAGACCGGCGACGAGGAGAGCGCGCCGATCGCCGTGGTCTGGGGCGACGACGGCGGCGCCGTGCTCGCCCTCGCGGAGGGCGGCGTCACCGTGCGGCCGATCGGTCGGGACGCGGTCGAGGGGCTGACCGCCGCCGAGACGCCGCGCGGGGCTCTGCCGGGCTCGCGCCGGGCCCTCTCGGGCCCCCTGAGCGCCTATCTCACCGGGCGCACCCGCGCCCCCGACGGCGGCGCGGCCGCCGCGGTGCTGACGATCCGCGAGCGCCAGCCGATGGCGGTGAGCACCGATCCGAAGCCCGTCCCCGTGGCCACCGTGACAGTGCCGGCGGGGGGCGAGGCCGTGTTCGCGCCGCTGCGGCCGCGCCTGCTGCGCCTCGGGGACCGCCCGGCGCTGCTGGCGGCGACGCTGTCCGGCGCGGATGCCGGTGGCCTCGTGCTGATCGACCGGCCCGCCGGCGATCCGGGCGCGGCCTGGGCCGTCGCCGCCCGCACGCCCGCCCAGCCGGGCCCACCCCTCAAGATCGCCGGCATCGCGGATTTCTCCGGATCGGGCGCCACCCAGGCCGCGACGGTCAGCGCCAAGGGCCGGCTCCAGCTCTGGACGCTGCGTCCCGACGCGATCGAGCCCGCCGGCGAGGCCGCGGGCTACGCGGCCGGCGACGGCGATTCGGATCTCGCCGTGACCGTTCCGGCCGGCGGCAGCCCCGAGCTCGTCCTGCCGGTGGCGGGCCGGCCGGAGATCGCCTTCGTGGCGGCCAAGGGCGGCCTGCGCGAGCGGGCGCGCATGCCGCTGCCGGCCCCCGCGGAGACCGGCATCGTCGTCCTCGGCGAGGGCGCGGCGGCGCGGCTGCTCGTCGGCCTCGCCGACGGCCGGGTGGCCGTCGTGGCACCGGACGAGGGCAAGCCGTGACCGCGGGCGCACCGGATTCCGACAGCCGACTGTTCCCGGCCCGGCCCTTCGTGGGCGCGTCGATCGCGGTGATCCGCGGCGAGCGGGTCCTGCTGGCGGCGCGGGCCAACGAGCCGATGCGCGGCGTCTGGACCCTGCCGGGCGGCCTCGTGGAGGCGGGCGAGTCCCTGGCCGAGGCGGCCCTGCGCGAACTGTCCGAGGAGGTCGGCCTGCCCGCCGAGGTGGTCGGCGTGCTCTCGCCCACGGAGATCATCGTCCGGGACGAGGCCGGCCGGGCCCGCCACCACTACGTCGTCCACCCGCACGCCGCCCTGTGGTGCGGCGGCGAGCCCGTGGCCGGGCCCGAAGCCCTGGGCACCCGCTGGGCGACGCTCGCGGAGGTCGCGACCCTTCCGACCACCCCCGGCCTGGTCGACACCCTGCGCGAGGCCTTCGCGCGGGTGGCGGCCCAGGGCATGGATGGAACCACGGACGGGAGCGCGGATCGGCACGCGAACCGCGCGGGAATGCCGGGCGGGGAGCCGACGGCGTGAGGCGCCCCGCGACCCTCCTGTGCCTGCTAGCGCTCCTGGCAGGCCCGGTCTCCGCGCCGGCGCTGGCGCAGCAGCGCTCCGGCCGGAGCGGCGCGCCCGCCAAGGAAGCCGCGAAGGAGCCGTCCAAGGAGGCGCCCGCCCCCGCGGACGTGCCCGCGCCCTACGACCGCGACCTGCTGCGCATGTCCGAGATCATCGGGGCCCTGGCGTTCCTGCGGAACCTCTGCGCGGCCCCGGACGCGGCCGACTGGCCGGCCCGCATGAAGGCGCTGATCGACTCCGAGGGCGTGACCCCGGCCCGCCGCGACCGGCTGGCCGGCGCCTACAACCGCGGCTATCGCGGCTACGCGCTGACCTACCGGGTCTGCACGCCCGCGGCCCACGAGGCGGCCGCCCGGTACGTCGCGGAGGGCGACCGGCTGTCGCACGCACTGGCCGGGCGTTTCGGGGGGTGATGCAGGTACAGCACACATACCGGCGATGCCGGCGAAACATCGGATTTGAGCGCTCGCGTTAACCGATCCGAAATTCTCGGCTGGCCGAGCCGCCGGGACCTGCTTATCATCCATTGCGTCCGCCGGGCCTTGTGTCCGGCGCAATGGAAGTATCCGGCCATGCAGCACAGCTCTCACACCGCCCCCATCGAGGTCGATGTCGAGGAGAAACGCGTCGCGCTGAGTTACGTCTCGGAAGCGTTCGCGGAAGGCTGCCTCGATGGTCTCGACGGTGACTGCATGGCCCAGGCCGCCCTGTTCGCGGCTTTTCAGGAACTCGTGACGACGTACGGCGAAGAAGCCACGGCCCGTTACGCGGAGGGATTCCCGGAGCGCATCCGCGGGGGCGCGTTCACCACGACGCTCCAGCATTGAGCAGGTGAGCGCGGACGGTTGAGGCGCGGGCGGTCAGCGACTACGTCCCGGGTCCGCGGTCCGGCCAGCCGGACCGTTCGCGCCCCGAGGAATCGCCGCCCATGCCCGTCGCCCTGCTGCCGGACCGCGCCCTGGTCACCGTCACCGGACCGGACGCCACGACGCTGCTCCAGGGCGTCCTGACCTGCAACGTCGAGACGCTCCAGCCCGGCGAGGCGCGCCTCGGCGCCCTGCTCACGCCGCAGGGCAAGATCCTCTTCGATTTCCTGGTCTCGCGGATCCCCGACGGCTTCCGGTTCGACGTGCTGGTCGAAAGGGCCGCGGACCTCGCCAAGCGCCTGACGCTCTATCGCCTGCGCGCGCAGGCGACCATCGCGGCCGACCCGACCGTCGCGGTCGCGGCGGCCTGGGCCGGCGCGGCCCCGCCCGCCGCGGAGGCGCTGGCCGATTCCCGCGCGGCCGATCTCGGCGCCCGTCTCTACGCCGAAGCGGGCGCCTTCTCGGCGGACGCCGCCGAGGCCGAGTACCACGCGCACCGGATCGCCCTCGGCGTGCCCGAGGGCGGACGCGACTTCGCCTTCGGCGACGCATTCCCGCACGAGGCGCTGATGGATCAGCTCGGCGGCGTCGACTTCCGCAAGGGCTGCTACGTCGGCCAGGAGGTGGTCTCGCGGATGCAGCACCGCGGCACGGCCCGGACCCGCATCCTGGCGGCCGCCTACGCGGACGCCGCGCCCCCGCCCGGCACCGAGATCACCGCGGGCGGCAAGGTGCTCGGCACCACGGGCAGCGCCGCGGGGAATCGCGGCCTCGCCACGGTCCGCCTCGACCGACTGGGCGACGCGCTCGCCTCCGGCGAGACCCCGCGCGCGGGCGACCAGCCCGTGACGCTGGCGCGCCCCGCCTGCGCGACCTTCGCCATGCCGGACGCGGCGGCGAGCGCGGCCGGGTAGGATCGCGACGCGCGGGATCGGGCCGCGTGACCGCGGCTCGTCTTGCACCGGCGGAAGGGACCGTCGGGGCGGCCGTCGAGGTGGCCGTGCGGTCCCCGCCGCGGCGGTGGCGTTCCGCTCCTGTTCTCGTTACCATCGCCGTATGTCCGAGACCGGCCTCATCGACCATCCCGACGGCTGCCCACGCTGCTGGTGGGCTGGGCTCGACCCGCTCTACGTCGCCTATCACGACACCGAGTGGGGCGTGCCCGAGCATGACGGCCGCGCTCTCTACGAGAAGCTGATCCTCGACGGCTTCCAGGCCGGGCTGTCGTGGATCACCATCCTGCGCCGCCGGGACGGGTTCCGCGACGCCTTCGCGGATTTCGATCCCGAGCGGATCGCCCGCTTCACCGAGGCGGACGTCGCGCGGCTGATGGCCGACACCCGCATCATCCGCAACCGCGCCAAGATCCAGGGCACCGTCGCGGGCGCCCGGGCGTGGCTGCGGATCGAGGAGCGCGGCCCCGGCTTCGCGCACTTCCTGTGGGACTTCGTCGACGGCCGGCCGGTCCAGGGCACGGCGCGGACCCGCGCGGAGATCGCCACCGAGACGCCGGTCTCCCGGGCGATCGGGAAGGCCCTGAAGGCCGAGGGCTTCTCCTTCTGCGGGCCGACCATCGTGCACGCGTTCATGCAGGCGGTGGGCATGGTCAACGATCACCTCGTCGGCTGCCACCGGCACGGGCCCTGCGCTGCGCTCGGCGGGTCCCGGTGAGCACGCCGCCGCGCGCGTGGCAGCGCATGCTCTCTGGCCGCCGCCTCGACCTCCTCGACCCGGCGCCCGGGGACATCGAGATCGCCGACATCGCCCACGGCCTCGCCCGGGTCGCGCGCTGGAACGGCCAGACCCGCGGGCCGCACGTCTTCTCGGTGGCCCAGCACAGCCTGCTGGTCGAGGCGGTGGGCCGCCACCTCGCCCCCGGCTGCACTGACCGGGACGGGCTCGAGCTGCTCCTGCACGACGCGCCGGAATACGTGGTCGGGGACATCATCTCGCCGCTCAAGGCCGCCATCGGCGACGCCTATCGCGGCGTCGAGCTGCGCCTGCTCGCGGCGGTGCGCCGCCGCTTCGAGCTGGCCGCCCCCTCGCCCGCCCTCGCCCAGCTCGTGAAGCGGGCCGACCGGATCGCCGCCCACGCCGAGGCGGTGCGCCTGGCCGGCTTCGCGCCGGAGGAGGCCGAGCGCTATTTCGGCCCCTCGGTCGACCTGCCCGAGTCGGTGTCGGCCCTGGCCGGGCCGTGGCCGACCGCCGAGGCCGAGGCGCGATTCCTCGCGCGCTTCACCGCCCTGTCCCGGCCCTGACGGATCTTCGCCCTCGATCCGTCACGATCGCAGGTCACTGGCGCCCCACCATGCCGACCCTCCACGTCTGTCCGCTCTCACGCCTGCCCGAGACCGTCGCCGCCACGGGCGCGAGCCACGTGCTCACGCTGATCAATGTCGGCACGCCGCTGGAGCGGCCGGCCGTGATCGACGCCGCGAACCACGCCATCATCTGGGTCAGCGACATCGCGGCGGCCCGGGACGGGCACGTTTTGCCGGCTGAAGAACACGTGGCCCGGCTTCTCGACTTCGTCCGGACCTGGCCGCGGGAGAAGCCGCTGGTGATCCACTGCTACGCCGGGATCAGCCGCTCGACGGCCGCCGCCTACATCGCGGCCTGCGCGCTGGCGCCCGAGCGCGACGAGGCGGCGATCGCCGACGCCCTGCGGTCCGCCTCGCCCTCGGCGACGCCCAACGCCCTGTTCGTGGCGATCGCCGACCGGATGCTCGACCGCGACGGCCGCATGGTCGCGGCGATCGCCCGCATCGGGCGCGGCGCCGACGCCTTCGAGGGCACGCCGTTCACCCTCGCGCTGGCGTGAACCGAACGCCGGTGCGAAGTGTGGCGCAAACGCCGCCGCGGCCGTCCAAAACGGTGCGGACCCGGCCGGCGGACTGGCCCCCAGGGTTGTGGCGACCGGGGATCGCGCCGTACAAACACCCCCAAAGGAAGTATCTGGGATGAGTGCGAGCAGACCCGAGGTGGCCCCCGCCGCCGGCGACCTGCCCTTCGAGAAGGCGCTGGAACAGCTCGAGGAAATCGTCCGCCGGCTCGAGCGCGGCGACGTGCCGCTCGACGAGTCGGTGGCGATCTACGAGCGCGGCGAGGTGCTGAAGAAGCATTGCGAGGCGCTGCTGAAGCGGGCCGAGGCGCGGATCCAGCGGATCACGCTGGGCTCCGACGGGCGGCCCGAGGGCGTCGCCCCGCTCGACATGTCCTGAGGCTCGGCGGTCGAACCGATCCCATCCGTTAGAGGTTGATGCCGTGGCGATTACCCCCGAGCAGAGTGCACTTCTCGACCGCGTTCCGTCTCCTTCGGCGCTGCGGCGTCTTCCGGAGTCGGAGCTGCAGGCGGTGGCCGACGCGGTGCGCGCCGAGATGATCGACGCGGTCTCGATCACCGGCGGCCATCTTGGCTCGGGGCTCGGCGTGGTCGAGCTGACCGTGGCGCTGCACCACGTGTTCGACACCCCCGACGACCGCATCGTCTGGGACGTCGGACACCAGTGCTACCCCCACAAGATCCTCACCGAGCGCCGCGACCGCATCCGGACGCTCCGCCAGGGCGGCGGCCTGTCCGGCTTCACCAAGCGGAGCGAGAGCGTCTACGACCCCTTCGGCGCCGCCCACTCCTCGACCTCGATCTCGGCCGCGCTGGGCATGGCGGTCGCCCG
>NZ_JBEPKM010000018.1:0-129014 GCF_040544715.1 Methylobacterium sp. 1030
CCTGATCCTCGTTCCTGATCATCTCGACCTCCTCGCTCATCGAGGGGGTCAGGTCCTCATGGCGTCAGGGGGTCAGTTTGCCGTGTCGCCTGACACCGCAGGAAAAGTCGGTTCCGTCTTCCACCAGCCTGGGCCTACGCCCTGTGCCAGGCGGCCTGAATGGCCAAAGTTGAGCTAAGATAGGTCGAGATCGGGCGTCGGATAGGGTCCGCTTACCTGCGCCACCCGCCGGAACCTGACAAGCCACAGACGGCCAGATTAAGTCATCGATCAAACGGCCGCTTTTCTGACTTCCGCGCCGCAAAGCGGACCAACTGAAAACCACCCTTCGCGGACGCCCCGAGTAGGTGCCAGGCGTTAGATTTTGAGCACTATAAACAGGAGTGCTGCACGCGCTTGGAATACCGCCCACCGGCACCCGTTGAAGATCAAGTCACTCAATTCACACTAGGGGTCTAGCCCCTTCGGGACCTAAGGGTCTCTCTCCAACGTCGCGCAAGCGAACCACGCAGCCCTAAATAACAGCTCTGACGACCGCTCCGTGGCGCTGGTAGGACTATTTTTCTACTTCAGACAGCTGCGCCCCGTTCACCGGAAAAAGTTCATCCTGGATTTTTCGGCGGCAGCCCCTTTTGCGGAAAAGGCCCTGGGGTGGGGGTCGAACAGGTTTTCCGGCGGAACTGGCGGGTAGGTTTCGCGTGACCACCACTGTAGCAGTCGGCCTGAGCCTCCTGGCCGGGGCGGGGGGCTAAATTGATATTTTCGCCTGAAGTTCAGTTCAGCGGGGTGCCAGGCCCAGTTCAAGTTGTCCGGTCCAGCACGCGCTTAACCTGCACGGCTGACCACTCGCCCCCGCGAGCTGCAGGGATGCCCCGCTCGTTAAGACCTGCCGCGATCTGGCGGAAAGACGCGGCGCCGGCTGCCTGGGCCTCAGCGATGACCGGCAGTAGGTCAACCGCTCGACCGGCAGCCTTCGCGACACGCGCCTTGACGCTCTTGGCCCGTGCATCAGCCGAAACGACGGAGCCGCGGTCTCCCCCCAGCTTCACGCCCCGGGCCTTTGCTGCGGCCAGCGCCGCCTTGGTACGAGCGGAAATCGCTCGGCGTTCCTCGTCAGCCACAAGGGCCATGATCCCGACCGTCAGGCGGTTGGCGTGCGGGTTGTCGGTGGCGACAAATTCGATGCCGGCCTTTTCCAGACCTAGCAGGAAATGCGCGTCGCGGCTGAGTCGGTCGAACTTCGCGATGAGGAGCTTGGCGCCAAAAAGTCGGCAGGCCGCAATAGCGCGCTGAAGCTGTAGGCGGTTCGTGTCGCTCTTGCCGCTCTCAACCTCGACGTACTCGCCACAGACCGTCCAGGCGCCGCCGTTGAGGTAGGTCTCGACGGCCGCCCGCTGAGCCTCAAGCCCGAGACCGCTATTACCCTGTCGCTTGGTGGAAACCCGAAGGTAGGTGACGAACTTGCCTTCGGCCATCGCCGGATCACCTGTTACGTCAATGACTACGTTCGATGACACAAATGTAACGGCCGGTCTCACCGTCCGCAAGCCCTCGCGGGCGAGTTTCCGCGCATCACCGGCTTAATTCGGCACCGGGCTCCAAATCGGTTTGCCGGCCGCCCGCGGTATCAAGCGCCCGGGGCCTGAATTAGCGGCGCGGGTCATAATTATCAGCTCGGGCGCGAACGCCCCTAATTACCACCGATCACGCGCGCGGACCCCGCACCGGACAAGGGGGGACAAGGGGGGACAAGGGTTTCGGCCGCGGCTGGCCGGGCCTGCGCACGACCCCAAACCGGTTTTGGTCGCGCTCGCGTTAGATTTGCACGTCGCAAATAGCCTCCTTTCTGATTTATCATTCATATCAATGGCTTGGCACAGAAACACCCTTGTCCCGATCCTTGTCCGAACCATGTCCGAACCTTGTGCCGACCCTTGTCTGTACCCTTGTCCGGTCGCGGAAACTCACCGTGCCGCTATTTCCGGAGATCGCGGGCGCCCTGCACAACCCGACCCGAACTATTTAATTTAGCAGCATCGGCCGATCGGGGCTTAATTAGCCGGACACCGCCGAGCCGGGCTTAACTAGCGATGGCTCACCCGCGGTGCTCGATCCGGGTGGGCATGGCATGGAGGGGGCATGTTCCCAACTGCACCGGAAAACTACCGTGTCGAAGTCAGCCACCGCGACCCGGCACCCAAGCCGTACCATTGGGAGATTTATCGCGGGGCTGATCCTCTGCCGATTGAGCGCTCTGCCGAGACGTTCCGCTCTCAAGGCGCTGCTGAGCGCGCCGGGCGCGAGGCTTTGATGCGTCGGGTCAGCGAACCCAAGGCGCCTATCGCCCAAGGCTGGACCTGATGAGCACGGCGCGAGCCCCCGAGGCGCCCCGGAGGCCCGCGCATGTCACCAGGATCGCGGTAGGCGCCTACCAGCTCCCCCCGTCGTCATCGTCCGACCGCGGCGGGTAGGCAAAGGCCGGCAAGGGGTGTTCCTCCGTCAGCCGGTGCCGCTCCCGATCGCGCTCTAGAGCGTCCTGCACTTCGCGGCGCCCGGCCCCTATAATCCGCCGAGCCGCTTCCGTGCCATTGATGGCGTAGACGGTCGGCAGGCGCGTTTTACCGTCAGCGCTCTTGAAGCTCTTGAGCTTCGTGACACGGCTGGCGAAGTATTGCAGCGCCGCCTGTTCCTGGCCGGTCGGCGCTCGCAGGCCATATTGCTTCCGGTCGTCCACTGTACCGCTGGAATTCCGGCACTCGTTGTCGCTCATATCTGACGCAAGTCTGGCCAATTCCAGCGCATCAAATATTCCACGACCCGATGCTACAAACAGCTCGAATGCCGCCGCAAAATGCCGTTCCGCGGGGTTTGGCATTTCGCAGATTTGGGCCTGTAGCTTCGCGTTCGAGACCGGGGGAGCCTTCGCAGGATTGTAGCCCCCGATATCCCGCTCATACAGCAGATATCGGTAAAAGGCGGCCAACCGCTCAGGGTCGCCAATGACGGCATTAATCCGATCATAGTAGGCCTGGACGGGCTTATTATCGATTGTGATACCGCAGCGAACATAGAGAATGCGTCGGTCGTTTTTCTCTACCTTCAGCGCTGTTTCGTAATTCGAGGCGATAACAAACCGACCATGATTTTCGATAGTCTCACTGTTTTTGCCCTTTTTCTCGATCGTGACGTAATCCGCGTCCCCACTGATATCGACGTGCTGCTTCAGCGTGGACGTAATTCGGGACATTGCAGTAGACGACGTGCCCTCCGGCAATTCCCGGACACTAATGATGCGGCACCCCTCGATACCGGCCAAGGCAAACCGCATGGCACTGTCATTCACCAGCTTCGTGCCGTCGATCTGGCCGCCCATATTTCGGCCGATCCCGTCGAACATGGTTCGCAGCAGCAGGACGTAGGTGGATTTGCCGACACCGCTATCCCCGACCAGGAATAGCAGGTTGCCGGGGCGCTTTCCCGTTTTCGCCATGTGCGCGAGGGTATCCAGCTCATAGTCAGCCAATTCGCCGAAAACCCGCCTCGTAAATTCTAGGACGGTTTCCACATCCGCTTGAGCCTGCTGCCGGTTTTTCGGCGGCCTTTGCGCATAGCGGATTGCCTGCGATTGGAACCGCATGTTGAGCTTTTGCGTCGTGGTACCATCGGGGTTTGTCTCGACCACGATTTCCCCGCGGTCGTAATTTGGGTGCAGGGTTTCACCGTTGAAAAAGCTTTTTGGACTGACCTTTTTCAAGTCGCGAAGCATAGTCCAAAAGCCGGCCTCGTTCGGCTGGTAGCACCCGATGCCCCGCAATTTCTCGACCGTCGCAACGTCCGCCCAATCGACGCGGTGCATCCATAAATCGAGACCCCGTACCGCCACATCCGGCTTTGCCTTTCGGCGGATTTCACAGATGGGGTTATTCGTGGCGAGGTTGACCCGACCGACAAGGTATTTCTCACCGAATTCCGCAAGGTAGATTTCCGCACGGGTCCGTTGCTCTTTTGCCTCTCTTTTGTTGGCTTCGATGTTATTCCGGTCGGCCTGTGTTAGGGGTTCCCGAAAATCCTGTCGTGCGCCTTCGAAAATGCCGTGGTCGCGGAAAAATAGCTCCAGTGAATTTCGACCTTGCTGCACCCCGCTGCTGAAACTTTCCCAGGTCTTTTCGAAATAATCATGCGGGCATAGCTCCAAATCCTCGCAAGCCCATTCTTCCACCCTATCGCGTTCGGCCTCCGCCTCGCATCCGAGAGCCGCTAGGATTTTGGCTAGAACGGCCACGAAGCTTTCGTGCGTCGGGAAGTCGGCTCGCGTGTTCGGAAGGCGCTCCAGCCCCCGGAAAATGGCCTCTACGGGCAAGGCAGGTTCGTCAGCCGTATAGTCGCGCAGTTCGCCTCCGCCGCTGCCACGGCCTCCTTGCTGCACTTCCCCGCCCACAGCCTCGATTATCTCGACCAGGACAGCCCGAAACCCGTGCATCCCGGCGTTGTCGATGCGCGCAAGCTTTTCCCGGTGGTATAAGTCCCGCAGGTCGTACCCCTGGCGCCACTCGTACAGATCGAGTCCGTTTTGATGGACACCAGCCGCCACGAACTGCTTGCCGTACCCGATGAAATCCACCCCGTGCGGAAACTCGCCTTCGGGATCATGAGGAAGCCGATACTGTAGCTTCCGGCAATGCACGCGGGCGATCGGGTCATCAGGATCGGTGCATTCGAGGGCATAAAGTCGGCGGGGCCCGGCACCGCGCAAGCGCTCGGCCACATAGTTCGCGTCCTCAGCGAAGAACTGCTCTAGCGCTTTCTCCACCACTTTGCGGGCGCCATCGCTGGCCGCATCGCTGTCGATTGCAGGGATGTACCGGCCAAGCACGCCCACGTTGGGAGTCGGCCACGTCGCACACGTCCGCACGTCCTGCGCGGTGCCGCCTTCCAGAATATATCGAGCACCGGTACTGTTATTCGCGAGACCGCACCATGCTCGTTCGCTTGGCAGATAGCGCCCGGGGGCTTTTCCAAGGCTATCGGGATGCAAATTGCCCTTACTGGAAATCTCCGCACCGGGCGGCGCGATAGGTATTAAGGCGTATTCAGGAATTCCAGCGTCACAAAAACGGTGTGTGGCTTCGCCGAAATTCGGCGTTGACTTGAGCGGGGCGTTCATTAGGGTAATTTCCGGTTACGAGAGCGGGCTTTAGCAAAGGTCTGTGCTCAGCGTGCCTTGGGGGCGGGGGCTTGTCTTAGCGGACAGGCCCCCGTTTCGTTTGAGCGATAGTCAGCTCAAGGCGGATGAGTGGAAGACCGTCGTCGCGCTCGGCGGCGAACCGGCGCAAAGCCCTTTCTCGACTGGCAACGTCCTGTGGTGTCCGGGGCTGGAACAGGCACAACAATAGGAAAGCCCGCTGCCGACGCTGCCTCACCTTCAGTTCGGTTATACCGGGAGCCAGCACGGTACGTGGCTCCTCCCAGTCACTCCCTTCCGTTTGTACGTAATATCCTTCGTAGAAAGCACATTCCCGACTTAGCGCAAGTTTCAACAGCTCTTCGTCAGTGATTTTATCTTCAGCGTTTTGTCCGTAATCTTCAAAGCACCAGCGATTTGACATGTGAAATCTTTCTGCAGACTAGTTCAAGTTTTGCTTGAGCCATCATGCGGAATGATCGTCGCACGCGAACGCTCGGCCAGCGCGATATGCGGTATTCAGTTACCACAATTGTCGCGACTGGATCTATTGGTTACACTAATTCTACGCCTGATAGAAGACGGAATGGAAACGGATCGTTGAGCAGCGAGGCAAAGCAGCCAAGCAAAAATGCTCGTCGAATTTCACATTAAGCTTTGCACAGGACGATTTAAGAAGGGGGCCGTTTAGCGCCCCATAAATGCCCCCTACGGGTTGCTTGCCTAAGCCGACGCTACACCGGTCGTGTCGCACGGGACCTCGACAATCGCCGCCGCGGTTTTCGTCTGGTAAAGCGTAATGCGATCAGCCGTACGGAGGGCAAATGTGCCAGCGGGAAGCTGCGGGCTGAGCGCGAACGAGCCCCCGCCGAATTCCCTGACGTGCGCTGTCCGAATGCCCCTCCGGATGATCCTGGCGAGGCTGCGGGAAATGAAGTCGATAGTCATATCCTCGCGCCCGGCGCCGAGCACGCCGTCAACATGCTGACCGCGAGCTCGATATGTGAGCACAGGGGCATTCTCGATCCCGGCCAGACGCCTTGGCGGCGATGTGACTTTCGGTGCCGGTGTATTTCTTGACCCTGAGTTGTTGCGCGCGGCGGGCTGTAGGTTTTCCATGGGCGTACCGTTCCCTTGTCGTACCAAGGCTGTGCGGTAGGCGCCGGTCTGATGTTGGAAGCATTGGCCGGCGCCGCTTCAGCGGTGAGGCGGCTCGGTCGCGCTTAGACCGGCGCTCACGGCTGTCGAAGTGGCCTCAGGCGAGGGAAGGGGCATCCTCGCGTTTGCGGCAGTTGGGGGCGCTTTGTGGGCCTGTGTGGCCCGCGGCATCAGCCTGCGCGGTGTGTGATGAAGTCTACCAGGGCGCCTTGCTGCCAGCCTAGCTTGCTCCCGCTCAGCCGCACGGCCTTGGGGACCTTGCCGGCACGATTGAGGCGGAGCCAGTGCTGGACGGAGAAGCCACAGAAGGCGGCTGCCTCCGCCGCGCCGACTACGCGCTTCCGCGCCATCTCGGGCGGCAGGCTGTCGAGATAGGCGCGGGCTACAGCTTCACTCCGGGGGGTAGGACGAGACATTCTCTTGCTCCGGGCCTCACATCACCGTGAGGCTTGGAGCAAGCTGCCGCGTTTGAGCGCCCATTGCAAGCAAAAACATTGATGGGACAGTCGGATGTTCTGCCTACAATGGGCTGATGAGGCGGTATCTATTGTGGTCAGATTTTTCTAGTGGCTCATTTTTCTCGGTAGGTGCGAATTAATTCGGCGACGTAATTCGACCAGGAATTCAATGCGGCCTTTTTCTCTGTCGCATAGGATGCTCGATTATAGACCCCGGCCACGCCCATTTTCGCGGGCCCCGTAACGTGATTTACGACGGCCTCGACCACGTGCGGCAAAATTCCAAGATTTTCGTTCATATGCGTGACGACGGTCCGCCGCAGGTCGTGAAGGCGCCACGGAGAAATGCCGATCGCGCCGTGTCCGAAAGTCCAAATTCGAGATTCGTTTATTCGATTGTCGAGCGAGATTTTCGCTCGGGACCAGCCCTGAAATGGGCCCTCTCGATCGCCGAAAATCAAATCCTTTGCATTTCTTATGGGTGCGCCGTCCAAAATGGCCATGGCATCCCCTGACAAAGGCACATCGTGCGGGAGGCCGTTTTTCGTGCGTTCAGCGGGAAGGCGCCAAAGGCCGGCGGCGCGATCAATCTCCGACCACCGTATCCCTGCAACCTCATTCCGACGCTGGCCAGTTAGCAGGAGCAAGCGCACGATGCGGCCGTGGTCGTCGTCACGACAAGCAACCCAAATTTGCCCGATCTCCTCCCGGGAAAGCACGCGGGTGCGGCTTGTTTCTTCGACGGCTTTCCCGGTTGCCACGACCGGGTTTAATTCGACCAACCCTTGCCGCATTGCCCACGAAAAAAGGGCAGACAGGCACGTGCGCCCGCGATTCGAGGCGTGGAGGCCATGTTGTGCGGCGACCTCGTTTAGCCATGCTGCTACGTCTCGGCGGGAAACCGAATGGGCCGGCATGTCGTGCAAGGAAACCAGATAGCGGCTTAGGTACCGGTCGGCTTCCGCATATGAAGTCGGCCGCAGGCGACTTTTCGCCTGTTTCAGGTAGTCCGTCGCAATGCCGGATAGGGTGACGGCAGCACGGGCACGGGCCTGCATTTTCTCCGTCTGCGGATCGCCCCCGAGCTGCGCCTTGGCGAGAATGTCCTTTGCGCGCTTGCGGGCTTCCTCGGGGTCAAGAGCGGCGGCGTTCGCCAGCGTAACCCGGCGGTGTTTGGTGCCAGCCCGGTACTGCACCACCCATGTGCGCTTCCCGCCCGCCCTGAGCCTAATCCCGAAGCCGGGCAGAGCATCATCAAAAACGATGCGCTCGCTTTTTCCCGGCGGAATTTCGAGCGTGGCGATATTAGCGCGGGACAGACGCATGGGGACTCGACTGGGAAGCATATGGGAAGCATGGCAGCGCTTCCCAGGTGCCCTTAAATGCCGCCGTTTGCTCTCGCCTGGAAGATGGTATGCCGTCCAACCCCTTGGCGCAGCGCAATTAAAATCAGCGGAAAATGCGGCGTGATGCCGAATGATCACACCGGCTCTCGGCTTTACACGGAGAGGGTCGGGGGTTCGAGTCCCTCACCGCCCACCAAGATTGTTTCTCGTTTTCCATTGTTTGCTGATGTGAGGCCGGCAAATTCCGGCCTCAACAACCGTTCTGACGGCGCCTTACGGCACCGTGTTCCGGCTAGGCCGCGGCCCACAGGAGAGGACTGGTGAAGCCGCGGTCGACGGCTCGAGCGCCTCGGTCATCTTCTGGCCGTCGCGCTTGCGCTGCTGCGCCTAGGACACGCCGAGCCGAACCGAGCTGGTGCGCCTCAAGGGCGAGATGAAGGCGCTGGAAAAGGTCTCCGTCCAGAAGACATGCGGGATTAGTTCGAGCGGCAGGCTGCCCGCTGACCGGCTTGGCGGGGCGTGCTAACCTAAGCCGCATGCCCCGCTGGCTCCAATTCGCCCTCGGCCTCGTCACGCTGATCGCGCTCGCCGCGGGCATCGTGCGTACGCTCGTGCGTCACATGCCGGGCGCGGTCGCATCGTGGCTCGGGCCGTGGGCTTACGAGGCGTTGATCCTGCTGCTGGCCGTCAGCGTCGTGGCGATCATCGTGCGGGCCGCCCAGGGCTATCGCTCTCCTCGATCTGATAAGGTGCGGTAATGCTCCGCCGGCTCGCGATCCTCCTCCCTTTGCTCGTCTCCACGGTCGCGCACGCTGCGGGCCCCGGAGCCAGGGCGGTGGGCACCTTCGAGCACCAGGAGGACGGCTACGAGCAGGGCGTCGAGGTGAAGGCCGCGGGCGCAGCCGGCTTCACGGCCCAGTTCTCAACGGGAACCAAGGGCTGCGGCGGTGAGGTGACGATGAAAGGGCGGCCGACCGGACCCGACACGGTCGTCTTCAGCAAAACCAACGGTGGGCAAACCTGCCGGATCACCGCCCGCTACGCTTCGGATTTCCGGTCCGTCGTCCTGGAAGAACAGGGCTGCACGATGTGGCACGGCGCCTCGTGTGAGTTCCAAGGGACGTTGAAGCGAACGGGACGCTAGCTGCCCCGCTACGAGGCGGCGCGCCTGTGGAGGCACCGATAAATCTGACGAGGGCGAATATCAGTACTAGGACACAATTACAGAGTGGGCCTGTTGCAAAAGCAGGAGGATCTACGGATGCTTCGCCCTGATTCGAGGGCGGGCTCACGTGTCGATGGCGTTCAATCAGATTTTATTTTCGATTTTTGTGTATCTAGGTGCCGCTATTTGCGGGGCAGTGGTGGGTGGAATACTGGGTTTTCTCGTCGGTGCTTGGTATGTTGACATCATGAAGGTAACTCAGCGAGAAGGCACGGCCGGCTATATGGTCGTTTTGCTTTTCACGCCAATCGGGGCGTCCTTGGGAGCCGTTGCTGCCCTCATCGCGCTGATCATTCGCCGTCACTATTATTGATGAGTTCAATCAGGCATTGTCGGGCGCCAACTCGACCTGGCTGAACTGCCGCGCGCACTGCGCCACACCTTCGCGACGGGGGGCATGAGGGCGGGCGTGCCGTTCGGCAAGGTTGCTCGAGCACTCGGCACCAACGAGCAGGACGTGGAGCAGGTTTATGGCCACCACCTCCCGGAGCATCTGCGCGGCGTTGTGGAGACCGTGTCTCGGGGTGGTCGGGCGGAAGGCAGACAGGAACTCCATCGAAAAGCGACACAGAATCATGCACATAAGTGCAGAATAACAATCTTGATTACGGCTTAAATATTACTTTGGCCGCGCTTTTATCACATGTTGAACTGAAAAAAGGGCGGGCGCGATCCTGCAGAGCTGGCCGAGCACAAAACTCTTCTGATCTTGAGGGAGAAAGCGAAAGGGCGTGTAGCGGTATACGCCCATCCAGCCACCCGCGGCACCGCGAATATCTTCAACTTCATATCCCGCCGCCTCGAACAAACGACGTACACTCCTGCGCGTGAACCATCGGAGATGTGTGGCATCCATTATCCCGGTCGGCTTGTAGTTAAAATTTCCGAATAATAATTGCGCTCTTACGGTCCAATGCGCAACATTTGGAATAGAGGCCAGCACGCGACCATCTGGCGCCAGCGAATTTTTTACTTCTCTCAACATTTCTGCTGGGTCTACAAGATGCTCTAAAACGTCTGCAAATAAGATGTAGTCAAATTTCTCGTTTCTCTGTGCGAAAGTTTGATCATAAACACCAGTGATGACATTTAATCCTTCTGTGCGCGCTTGCTCGGCTCTCTCGGGATGAGGCTCAACGCCAACTACATCAAGAGAGAGAGCGTCTCTCAGTGTGGATGTGATCGTCCCTGTTCCGCATCCAACATCTAATAGCTTTTTGTTTTTTTTCATAAACGAAATCAATAATCCCGTGCTTTCGTATCGATTATTGTTTCTGCTGTTATACCTCAGAGAAGAAACATTCTGTTTGCTGAGTCCGGCGACGGCCTCTCGAGTATGTGTCATGTTCGGAAGCTCCATTCTGTCGCCTGCGTTGTTATAGGCATTTTCGGAATCGGCTTAGGGCCGATCCGTCAGCAGATTTTGATGCTCAAAAATATGGAAAAATCAGCATTCATGAGTGACAAATAAACAAACAACAGTCAAGAAGTCAGAGGTCCGCCAATAGGGTTTTTCAATCGTCCATAGGTCTATACGAGAGCTTGCCGACAAGCTGGCCGAGATCCGCGCCGGGGTCGCGCAGTTGGAACGGACTGCGGCGATCGCGACGTGCCGGGAGGTCGGGTGCGATATACGGCGCGCCGGCGGGCGCAATGTGGCCGGCGGCGTCAGGTGCTGTTCCGCGCTCGACAGCGTCTGTACCCGGTGCGGCGATAGAGACGATGGCGACAAGGCCGAAGCAGTCGAGCGACAAGCCGGGTGCGACGACCGCGTGACCAATTACGGGCCGACATGGGTGCGCTGTAGAACACAGGGAGCATCCGACGAACCGGCCCGGAACAGGTCTCCGGACATTTTCCGGAAACGAAGGCCCGACGGGCCTCCAGATGGCCCGCTACGTTTTTTTTCCTGTGCCGTCGCTCTACGGCCTGGGAATGCCAATCCTTCCACGGAGAGGGTCAGGAGTTCGAGTCCCTCACCGCCCGCCGGCGCTCCGGCGCCCGCCTCCGTCGACGGTGAGGGCGGGCGGCTACCGGTAGCCGCCGTTCGGCAGCCGTCCGTGATACGGCGTGTTGCGGCAATGGCCCCACGGTCCGCGCCAGTAGCCGGGCGGGCAGCCGTTCCCCGCTCGCACCTGATACCAGCCGCCGGGCAGCGGACCGACATAGGGCGTGCTGCGGCAGTGGCCCCAGGGGCCGCGCCAGGCGCCCGGCCCACATCCCCCCGCCACGAGCGTGATCGGCGCCGCGAGGCCCGGATCGGCCACGACCGGCATCGCCTGCGCGGCCGAGACCGGCAGCGCCGCCAGGGCTACGGCCGCGGCAGCTTTCGTTAAGATATTCATCATCACTCTCCGGGAAATCGGTCCGTATTGATCGCCCCGATCTTTCACAGAACTCATCAATACCCCCCGCAGATGCATTAAATATCGGCCATGAAAGAAAATGGTTCCGGAAATGCGATCAATCCGATGCATTGGCGCGGCGCTTCCGCGCCGGCATCGCCGGTCAGCGGGAGCGCCGCTGGCGACCGGCAGCCGCGTCCGGCCCCGGAAAGAGCTGCAACCGGAAATCTCAACCGGAGGTGGTTCATGATGAAGCTGAAGGCAAATGCCTGAGGCCGTGACGCTCAGTCATACCTAAGAATCGGTACTGTAAGCCTCGGAATAGACGTGGGCATCTTCGCGGAATCACTTCGAAGCGGAGAGTGCGATGCCAGTCACGATTCCGGATCGCCTGGGGCTCGGCGTCGCCGATGCCGGGAACGGCCTCTCCGCCCGCGCGGCCGAGGCACGGTCGCGGCTCGTCCGCTGGATCGTGGGTAATCGCGCGCAGGCGCGCGTCCCGACGCGGATCCTGACCGACGACGAGATCGCCGCGTTCCGGCGCAACGGGTTCGTCACCGTCCCGGCGATCACTACCGCCGAGGAGCTCGACACCCTGCGCGGCGCCTATGACCGTCTGTTCGAGGAGGCGCGCGGCTGGAAGGACGGGAGCCTGTTCGACCTCGTCGACGTCGACCGCGGCGCCAGCGAGGCGCGCTCGCCCCAGCTACTCAACCCGTCCCGCTTCGAGCCGCTCCTCCGGGACATCCTGTTCCGGGCCAACGCCCAGGCCATGTCGCGCCAGCTCCTGGGGAACCGCGCGGCCCTCGTCTTCGAGCACGCGATCCGCAAGCCGCCGAAGATCGGCGCCGCCACCGCGTGGCACCAGGACGAGGCGTTCTACGCCGCCTACACGAATTACCGGGCGATCACGGTCTGGATGCCCCTGCAGGACGTCTCGCCGGAGAACGGCTGCATGCTCTACGTCCCGGGCAGCCACCGTGAGCCGCTCCTCCCCCATCGCAGCATCGGCGGCGACCCGCGGATCCACGGGCTCGAGGCCCTCGGCGTTCCGGTGGAGCGCGCGGTCCCGTGTCCGCTCCCGGCGGGCGGCGCCACCTTCCACGATTGCCGGACCCTGCACTGCGCCGGGCCGAATCTCAGCGCCGGACCGCGGCGCGCCTACGCCCTCGGCTTCGGGGTCCGCGCGCCGGAGCACACGCTCCGCCACGAGCATCCCTGGAACGCCGAGAAGCGCACGCTGCGGCAGGAGCGCGAGCGGCAGGCCCGCGGCGGGCTGGCCCGGTTGAAGGCGGGCGCCAAACAGCAGATCAAGGCGCTCATCCGCTGAGGGAGGCCCCGCCCGCGGGGCTCGTGACCGGGTCCGTCAGGCCTCCGACCGCACCGCCAGGGCCGCGCGCACGACCGCGTCGGTCTGCAGGTGGTGCAGCATGTGGCCGGCCCCCGGAAGGGACTCGAATCGCGCCCCGGGGATCAGGCCGGCCGCGCGCCGGCCGTGCAACTCGGTGTTCACCACCAGGTCGGCGCTGCCGCCCAGGATACGGGTGGGCCGGCGCAGGGACCGGTAGCCGAGGACGCTACGCGCGAGCCCCGGCCAGAGCCAGCCCGCATCCTCGCCCTCGGCGGTGATCTGCGCCGGGCGACCCGCGAGGGCGAAGGGGAAGTCCCGCGCGAAGCGCGCCGGCATCGCCTCGGGGAAGAACATCGCGTTCCACAGGAGCGGGAGCAGCGCCCGGTCGCTGCTGGCGCCCAGGAACGCCGACAGCGCGTCGCCGCCGAAGGGCAGCGCCCGCGGCCCGAACAGCACCTGCTCCAGCCGCGGCTCGGGGAAGCAGATCGGCGCCAGGGCGACGATGCCGGCCACCTCGTTCGGATGGAGCATGCCGTAGGCGAGGGCGACGGCGCCCCCGAACGAGTGGCCCAGGATGACCGGGCGCTCCAGGCCGAGGCGCCGCACCGCCTCCCGGATGGACGCCGCCTGATCCCAGATGTCGGCGCCGCCGCCGCGCGGCCGGCGGCTGAAGCCGTGGCCCGGGCGGTCGACGGCGACCACGCGGAAATGCTCGGCCAGAGCCGGCACGGGCCCGAGCCAGACGTCCTCCAGGCACATCAGCGTGCCGTGGATCGCCACGAGGTCCGACCCGGCGCCGGTCTCCGCGTAGGCGATCGTCCGGTCGTCGGCCAGGGACACGATCCGGCGCGGCACGATCCGGGGATCGGCCTCGGTGCCGGTCCCGGCCTCCCGCGCCGGTCGGGCGGGGCCGGGCAGGGTCTCCGTCGCGACAGCCATTTACAGGCGCCGCCGGCGCCCGGACGAGGTGCCGAGCACCGCGAAGGCCGTGGCCGCGCCGACGCCGAGGAGGCCGGCCGCCGCCGCGAGGGGGTGCAGGGTCGCGCGGGTATAGGCGCTGGTCCGCATGACCGGGACGGGCGGGTCGCCCCGCGTCTCGCCCGCCGAGACCGGCGAGTGCAGCGCGCCGTCCGGGTTGCGGGGCGCGCTCCGGCGCTTCTGGAGCGCGATGATGGCCGGGCCGAGATAGTCGTAGGCGCCGGGCGCGAATTCCTTGCCGGCCACGAAGGCCTTGCCGGCCCCGCCCACGAAGATGTCGCGCTGCGGGTGGACGGCCGCGTGCAGGATGGCGTTCGCCACCTCCTCCGGCGGGTAGATCGGCGGCGGCAGGCTCGGCTCGCGGTCCATGTAGTTGCGCGCCCGCTGGGGCAGGGGGGTGTCGATCGAGGCGGGCTTGATCAGCGTCACCGAGATCGGTGCGTTCTCGTCCATCAGCTCCATGCGCAGGGCGTCGGTGAAGCCCTTCACGGCGTGTTTCGAGGCCGCGTACATGCCCTGGAACGGGAAGGCGAGGTCGGAGGCGATGCTGCCGACGTTGATGAGGGCGCCGCCGTGTTGGCGCAGGTGCTCGGTCGCCACGAGGGAGCCGTAGACGGTCCCCCAGAAATTCGTCTGGATCAGGCGCTCGTGGTCGGCGTCGCTGATCTCGCGCAGCCGGCCGTAGATCGAGCCGCCGGCCACGTTCACCCAGGTGTCGAAGCCGCCGAAGGTCGCCTCGGCCCGGTCGGCGACCGCCTGCACGTCGGCCCGCCGGCCGACATCGGCGACGACGTCGATCGCCTTGCCGCCGACGCCCTCGATCTCGGCGCGGATGCGCGCCAGGGCGTCGCCGCTGCGCGCCGCCAGCACCACCCGGGCGCCGCGCTCGGCCGCCATCCGGGCCGTTGCGAGACCGATGCCCGACGAGGCGCCGGTGATCACGATGACCTGCTCGCGGAGCGGCTTGTGCTTCATGCGGTATCCCCAGCGCTGCGGCGCGGCCGCACGGGAGCGGCCACACGCTAGGCTATCGATCGGGGTGGCCGCATGTTCCGGGCGCGCCTGCGGGTGATCGGGTCGCAGGCTGCCCGGCCGGGCGCTCAGCGCCCGTAGATATCCTCGACGCGGATGATGTCGTCCTCGCCGGTGTAGGAGCCGACCTGGACCTCGATCAGCTCCAGCGGGATCTTGCCCGGGTTGGCCAGCCGGTGCATCGAGCCGATCGGCAGGTAGACCGCCTCGTTCTCGTGGACCAGCACCACCCGCTCGTCGATCGTGACCTCGGCGGTGCCGCGCACCACCACCCAGTGCTCCGCCCGGTGGTAGTGCTTCTGCAGCGACAGCCGCCCGCCCGGCACCACCTGGATCCGCTTCACCTGGAAGCGCTCGCCGAGGTCGATGCGCTGGTACCAGCCCCAGGGCCGATACATCCGCAGGTGCGCGTCCGCCTCCGGGGCGCCCTGCGCCCGCAGGGCGCCGACCAGCTCCTTCACCTTGCCCGAATGCGCCTTGGAGGCCACCAGCACCGCGTCGGGGGTCGAGACAACCACGACGTCCTCCAGGCCCACCACCGCGGTCAGGCCCTCGCCCTGGCTGTGCACGAGGCTGTTCTTCGTGCCGATCAGCGACACCCGGCCGCGCACGGCGTTGCCGGCCTCATCGTGGTCCAGCACCTGCCAGACCGCGTCCCAGGTGCCGACATCCGACCACGCGAACGACACCGGCAGCACGCCGGCCCGGGCGGTCCGCTCCATCACCGCGTAGTCGATCGAGATCTTGGGCGCCTGGGCGAAGGCCGCCGCGTCGAGGCGCACGAAGTCGAGGTCGGTCACCGCCGCCTCCAGGGCCGCGCGCGCGGCCGCTAGCACCTCGGGGACGAACGCCTCCAGCTCGGCCAGCATCAGGTCGGCGCGGAACAGGAAGTAGCCCGAGTTCCACAGGGCGCCGTCGGTGATCAGCGCCTCGGCGCCGGCCCGGTCGGGCTTCTCGACGAAGCGGGCGACGCGGGCCGCGCCCGGGGCCTCGGCGATCGGCTCGCCGCGGCGGATGTAGCCGTAATCGGTGGCCGGCCGGTCGGGCTCGATGCCGAGCGTCATCGTGTAGCCGGCCTGGGCGCCGGCGGCCGCGCGCCGCACGGCGTCGACGAAGGCCGCCGTGTCGGGCACGACGTGGTCGGCGGCCATGATCAGCACTACGGCCTGCGGGTCGCTGGCGGCGGCGTGCAGCGCCGCCACCGCCACGGCGGCGGCGGAGTCGCGGCCCTGCGGCTCGAGCAGGATGTCGGCGGAGAGACCGAGCTGGTCGCGCTGCTCGGCGACGATGAAGCGGGCCTCGGCCGAGGCGATGACGGTGGGCGTGGCGAAGACCGTGGCGTCCGACACCCGCGCCAGCGTCGCCTGGAAGGTCGAGCGCTCGGCGTCGACCAGCCGGGCGAACTGCTTGGGCATGCTCTCCCGCGAGGCCGGCCACAGCCGCGTCCCCGTCCCCCCGCACAGGATCATCGGGTGGATCTGGATCGAAGGTCGGGACATGGTGACGTCTCCCGAGAGGGCTCGGCGGGGTCGGCGCGGCCGAGCCCGCCCCGCGCGGGTGCGATGGACTCTCGGGCGCCGATTTCAGGATCTGCCCTTACCGTCGGGCCGGGACCGGAACAACCTGCGCGCATTATCCGCGCGTCGACGGGCTGGCTCCGTGCACCGGGATGGTTATCTCTGGCCTGCCATGAACGCGCCCGTCCCCACCCAGCAGGCCGACGACCCGGCGCCGTCCCCGCGCCGAATTCCCGCGGTGGAGCGCCTCGTCGGCGGCGCGCCGCCGGCGGAGCTCGAGACCTACGGGCGGACGGCCTTCACGGACGCGATCCGGGCGGTGCTGGCCGAGATCCGGGCCGGGGGCGGCCCCGTCCCGGACGCGGAGTCGATCCGGGCCGCGGCGTCGGCGCGGCTCGCCGCCGAGCGCCGGCCGTCGCTGCGGCCGGTCTTCAACCTGACCGGCACGGTGCTGCACACCAATCTCGGCCGCGCCCTGCTGCCCCGCTCGGCTGCGGAGGCGGTGGCCGCCGTGATGGTGCAGGCGAGCAACCTCGAGTTCGATCTCGAGACCGGCGCCCGGGGCGAGCGGGACGACCATGTCGAGGGCCTGATCTGCCGCCTGACCGGCGCCGAGGCCGCGGTGGTGGTCAACAACAACGCGGCCGCGGTGCTGCTGGTGCTGAACGCGCTCGCCATGCGCAAGGAGGTGGTGGTCTCCCGCGGCGAGCTCGTGGAGATCGGCGGCTCGTTCCGGGTGCCCGACGTGATGGTGCGGGCCGGCTGCCGCCTGCGCGAGGTCGGCACCACCAACCGCACCCACCTGCGCGACTACGCGGAGGCCCTGGGACCCCGCACCGGCCTCGTGATGAAGGTGCATCCGAGCAACTACGCCATCGCGGGCTTCACCGCGGCGGCCGATCCCGTGGCCCTCTACGCCCTCTGCCGGGAGCGCGGCGTGCCGCTGGCGGACGATCTCGGCAGCGGCAGCCTCGTCGACCTCGCGGCCTACGGGCTGCCCCCCGAGCCCACGATCCGCGCCGCCCTGGAGCGGGCCGACGTCGTCACCTTCAGCGGCGACAAGCTGCTCGGCGCGGTCCAGTGCGGCATCGTGGCCGGCCGGAAGGACCTGATCGCCCGCGTGCGAAAGAATCCGCTGAAGCGGGCCCTGCGCGTCGACAAGATGACCTACGCGGCCCTCGAGGCCGTGCTGCGGCTCTACCTGCACCCGGAGCGGCTGCGCGCGGAGCTCCCGACCCTGCGGCTCCTCACCTGCGACCGCGACAGCATCGCCGCCCAGGCCGAGCGCCTCGCCCCCGCAGTGGCGGAGCGGCTCGCCGGCCGCGCCGCGGTCACGGTCGCCGAGTGCATCAGCCAGATCGGATCCGGCGCATTGCCGGTGGAGACGCTGCCCAGCGCCGCCCTGGTCCTGGCGCCGGCCTCGGCGGGCAGCCGCGGGGCGGGCGGCCGGTGCCGGCAGCTCGCCGAGGAGTTGCGCCGGCTCCCCGTGCCGGTGATCGGCCGGATCAGCGACGAGGCCGTCCGCCTCGATCTCCGGACGCTCGAGGACGAGGCCGGCTTCCTCGACAGCCTGGCGGCGCTCCCGCCCGTCGCGGGCGGGGGACGAACACCGAGACGAACCCCATAGGGTTGTTAAGAGAACGGGCCGGACGACCGGAGCTTGCGCGCCGGTATCCCGTGTTATGGTATGGTGACGAACCCGCGGTCGCGGTCGAGAATGGCGGTGCGTGGACCGCGATGGGCAAACGATATGGCGTATATTGCCGATACGGCTGAGGCGCAGCCGGAGACGGATCCGCTGCTTCTCGATAATCAGCTCTGCTACGCGCTCTATGCTGCCGCGCATCGGATGACCAAGTCGTACCGGCCGCTGCTCGAGCGGCTCGGACTGACCTATCCGCAATATCTGGTCCTGCTGGTGCTGTGGGAACAGGACGGCGTCACGGTCTCCGAGATCGGCCGGCGCCTGCGCCTCGATTCCGGCACGCTGACACCGGTGCTCAAGCGCCTGGAGAGCGCGGGCTTCCTGCTCCGGACCCGGCGCCAGTCGGACGAGCGCGAGGTCGAGATCGCCCTGACGCCGGAGGGCGCCGCCCTGCGCGCCGACGCGGTCTCGGTCCGCGAGAGCGTGATGTGCCAGCTCGAACTCAGCGAGCCGGAGATCCGCGCCCTGCGCAAGGATCTGAGCCTCGTCATCGAGCGGCTCAGCGTGAACGACTGAGCGGCCCGGACGCGATCGGGGTCACCGCCGCAGGCGGTTGCCGAGGACGAAGCCGTACAGCCCCATCAGGATGATGCCGACGCCGCCCTCGATGCCGACCAGCAGGTTGGTGACGCGGCCGGTGGGCTTCAGGCCGATCTCGGGCGGGTTCGCGGTCATCATGTTGAGCGCGCTGTAGCTCAGGAGATCGAGGGGATTGTAGGTCGGCCCGGCCTCCGGTCCCTCCACGATGAACAGGCCGCCCGTCAGGCCGAAGAGCCCGCCGAACAGCACGATCAGCAGCGCGAAGGCGCGGGCGATGCGCGACAGGCTCTCGCCGTAATCGCACAGCCACTCGACGAAGCGGTCGGCGGTCCAGCGATAGCCGTGCCGCAGGAATCCGGACCAGTCCCGGTCGGACCAGGCGGCGCGGGCCTGCTGCCCGGCATGGAACCGGCCCATCCGGCGGCCGCGCTTGTAGGCCCAGCTCGCCGCGTCGTGGCTGCCGATGCTCTTCCAGTTCTGCTCCAGGGCGAGGTAGCTCGCCTGGGCGGCGTCGTAGGCGCCGGCCACCTCCTCGCCGACCGCGCCGCCGAGCTGCTCGACGCTCATCCGCGTGCCGTTCAGCCACGCGCCGGCGAAGCGCGCGTGCCGCAGCCGGCAGGTCGCGAGGTTGAGCCGCACGAGGTCGGTGTCGGAGAGATCCGCCCCCGAGAGATCGGCGCCGTCGAGCTTCGCGCCGGTGAAGTGCGCGCCCCGCAGCCGCGAGCCGGCGAGACTCGCCTTGGTCAGGCTGGCCTCGGCGAAATCCGCGTGGGTCAGGTTGGCGTCGGCGAGCTTGGCCTCGTCGAGCCGCGCCCCGCGGAAGACCGTGTCGTCCGCGTCCGCCCCGGAGAAATCCGCGCCCCACAGATCGGCGCCGGCGAAGTCGGTCCCGTCGAGCAGGGCGCCGGACAGGTCGGCGAAGCGCATCGCGGCCTGGCCGAACCGGGCATCCTCCAGCATCGCCCCGGCGAACTTCACCTGCCCGGCGACGATGCCGGTGAAGTCCGCCCCCGAGAGATCGGCCTCCGACAGGTCGGCCGCCTCCAGGATCGCCCCGGTGAAGCGGGTCGAGCGCCCGACCGCGCCGGACAGGCTCGCCCCGCGCAGGTTCGCGCCGGAGAGATCGGCCTCCTCCATGCGGGCGCGGGACAGGTCCGCGCCGGCGAGCGCCAGGCCGCCGGATTCGGCGTCGGTGACGAGGCCGGCCTCCGGCACATCCGCGAGGGCGCCCGGCCCGGCGCTCAGCTGCGACAGGTCCGCGCCCGGCTCGCGCAGGGGCGCCCCGGCGGCGATCCGGCCGACGAGCGCGCGCAGCCGCGATTCCACCGGAGCGTCCGGTCGCGCGTCGGGAGGAGTCGCCTGTTCCATGGTCGTTCCTTGCCGGAAGGCGCGACCGGACGCCAGACGCTCCGCTCAGGGTGCGGCGGTCGCGGCCGTCACCCGCACGGTGATCGCCTTGGCGGCGGGAGTCTTGGACTGCTCGTCGTAGTGCCAGAGCGGCAGCAGGACGTTCAACTCCGGGTAGTATCCGGCGCAGTTGCCCTCGGGGATGTCGTAGGCGATCACCCGCAGCCCGCCGACGCGCCGCGTCACCTGGTCGTCCGCCTCGGTCGCCACGTCGACGCTGATCCCGTCCCTCAGCCCCAGCCGCGCGATGTCCCGGCGGTTCATGAACAGCACGTCCCGGGTGCCCTTCACCCCGCGGAAGCGGTCGTCGTAGCCGTAGACCGTGGTGTTGAACTGGTCGTTCGAGCGCAGCGTGATGAGGTCGAGCACCTCCGGACCCCGGTCGGGCAGGTCCGGATCGGCCTCCAGGCCCTCGGGGACCGCGAAATTCGCCCTGCCGGTGTCGGTCTCCCACTTGCGGTCGCGGGCGCCCAGCGGCTTCAGCAGGCCGCCCGGGTGGAACATGCGGCCGTTCAGGTCGTGGAACACGCTCGGATAGGTCGCCTCGATCGCGTCGCGCACACGGGCGTAGTCGGCGACCCAGGCATCCCAGTCGATGCGGGGATTGGGCGGCAGGGTCGCCTTGGCGATCTCCGCCACGATCCAGGGCTCGGAGCGCAGGTGCGGTCCGACCGGGTCGGCCACGCCCCGCGAGCCGTGGAACTGGGCGGTGGAGCTCTCCATCGATACGGCCTGCGGGCCGCTCGCCTGCCGGTCGATCTCGATCCGGCCGAGGCAGGGCAGGATGTAGGCGACGGCGCCGGTCACGAGGTGCGAGCGGTTGAGCTTGGTCGAGATCTGCACGGTGAGCCGCTGCCGCCGCCAGGCCGGTTCCATCCGGGCGGTGTCGGGCACGGCCCGCAGGAAGTTGCCGCCGAGCCCGATGAACGCCTTCACACGCCCGTCGAGAACGCCCTCGCAGGTCTCGACGGTGTTGAGGCCCTTCTCCCGCGGCGGCTCGAAGCCGTAGAGTTCCCGCAGCTTGTCCAGCGGCGCCAGCTCCGGCTTCTCGGTGATGCCGACGGTGCGCTGGCCCTGCACGTTCGAGTGGCCCCGCACCGGGCAGATCCCGGCTCCGGGCTTCCCGATATTGCCGCGCAGCAGCAGCAGGTTCACGAGCATCCGGACGGTCTCGGTGCCCTTGCGGTGCTGGGTCAGGCCCATCCCGTAGATGCCGATCACCGCCTTCGCGCGGGCGTAGACCTCGGCGGCGGCCTCCAGAGCAGTCCGGGTGAGGCCGGAACGCCGCTCCAGCGCGGCCCAGTCCTGACCGTCACAGAAGGCGACGAAGGTCTCGAAGCCGTGGGTGTGCTCGGCGATGAAGGCGTGGTCGAGCACCCGCGGCCGGCCGGCGGCCTCCGCGGCCCGGTCGAGGGCGATCAGCGCCTTGCACAGCCCGGTGAGCGCCGCGAGGTCGCCGCCGGCCTTCACCTGATGGTACTGCGTCGAGATCTTCGTGGACGAGCGGGTGAGCATCTCGACCGGCGATTGCGGGTCGGTGAAGCGCTCCAGCCCGCGCTCGCGCAGCGGGTTGAAGGTGATGATCTGCGCACCCCGGCGCCGCGCCTCCTGGAGCGGGTGCAGCATCCGCGGCGAGTTCGACCCGACGTTCTGGCCGAAGAAGAAGATCAGGTCGGTGGTCTCGAAATCCTCCAGCAGCACCGTGCCGACCGGCGCGCCGATCGACTGCGGCAGCGCCACCGAAGTCGGCTCGTGGCACATGTTGGAGGAGTCGGGCAGGTTGTTGTTGCCGTAGAGCCGCGCGAGCAGGGCCCACATGTAGCTCGTCTCCAGCGACGCCCGACCGGAGGCGTAGAACACCACCGACCGCGGGTCTTGCGCGCGCAGCTCCTTCAGCTCACGGCCGATCTCGGCCAGGGCCTCCGCCCAGGCGACGGGCCGGTAGCGGTCCGTCGCCGGATCGTAGCGCATCGGGTGGGTCAGGCGGCCCTGCTCCTCCAGGGCGTAGTCGCTCCAGCCGAGAAGCTCCGTCACCGTGTGCGCGGCGAAGAAGTCCGGCGTCGCGCGGCGGCGCGTCTGCTCCCAGGCCGTCGCCTTGGCGCCGTTCTCGCAATACTCGAACGCCAGCGGCTTGGCGGGCTTCGCCCAGGCGCAGGAGGTGCACATGTAGCCGTCCGGCTTGTTCTGCTTGAGCAGCATCGCCGAGCCGGTGACCGGCACGCCCTCGCGGGTCAGGATCTCGACGAGGGAGCGGGCCGAGCCCCAGCCGCCCGCAGGCCCGTCATAGGGCTCGATCCGGACGTCGTCGGTGTTCTGATCGGCCATGGCGCCCTCCACCCGGCGCAGCGAGCACCGGACCTGGGGAACGCGCGAGCGGGCGAATGGGATCACGGGCGCGTCACCGCGCCCGGAGAAGGGTTTCCTCGCCGCCGCCGCGGCTCTAACGTCGACATGCGGACTGTCCCGCCGGAGGAGGAAATCATGGCCAGCGTCGACGTCGAGATGGTGAAGTGCGCCTGCCAGGACTGCGTCTGCGTGATCCCGGTCGCCAAGGCCGTGTCGCGGGACGGCAAGGCCTATTGCTGCGACGACTGCGCGAACGGCCACAAGGATCACGCCGGCTGCGAGCACGCCGGCTGCGCCTGCCACGGCTAGGGCTTTTCCCGGTCGCGTCGCGACGGTCCGGAGGACGCGTCACCGGTCGAGCCAGCCGCGACGCGCCCCTCTCCCGCACAAGCGGGGACCTGCACCTCATTCGGCGCGGCTTCGGAGAACGACCCCGGGATGACGCGCCGCGGCGGTCGCGGTCAGGAGACCGCGGCGAGCTTGTCGGCCATCGACTGGTCCTTGTCGCGGCGCGTCGAGAAGATCAGCGTGAAGAAGGTCCGCTGGACGCCGAGCTCGGCGAGCCTCGCCTCGCACCGCTCCGCCAGCGCGCAGATCTCCGACAGCTCGCCCTCGATGTTCGTGCCGTTGGGATGCATCGTGGCGGTGAGCCCGCTCGACTCGATGATCCCCTTGAGCTCGCGGACGTAGGGCGAGACCGACGGGCCGACGCCCATCGGCACGATGCAGAGGTCGGCCGAAACTCTCATGGTGCCTGCCTGATCCGGGAGGGGCGGCCCCGGCCGGCTGCGCGACCGGAAGCGGGGCGAGCGCGCAGCCTATCGCCGGCCGCACCGACTTTCCAGGCCGGCGCCGGCGGTCACGCCTCGCCGGTCTCCAGCGCCGCCGCCCGCACCGAGGGCAGGCAGGGATTGGCGTTGTCGCTGCGCCACGCGAGCCACAGCTCCGGCCCGGTCGTGGCCGGCAGGGCGATGGGCCGGAGCCGGATGTCGGCCATGCTGTTGCCCCGGGCGCTGCCCGGCACCAGCGCGACGCCGATGCCGGCGCCGACGAGGGCCAGCATCGCGTGGACCTGGTTCACCCGCTGCACGATCCGCGGCTGCACGCCCCCCGCCTCGAACAGCCGGTCGAGCAGGTCGATGAAGTAGCGCCCGCCCCGGGGTGACCACGTCACGAAGGCCTCGCCGTCGAGGTCCCGCAGGGTCGGGGCGCGCGCCGCCGCGAGGCGGTGCCCGCGCGGGACCGCGAGCAGGAGCCGCTCGCGCGCCAGCGGCGCTGTGGCGATCGCGGATTTCGGATCCTGCAGGACCGGGGCCGGCCGCAGGATCGCGAGATCGGTGCGGTTCTCGCCCAGCGCCAGGATCTGCTCGTCCGAGACCATCTCCTCCAGCACGAGGTCGACCTCGGGCAGCGTCCGGCGGACATGGGCAACGACCTGCGGCAGCGTCCGGTAGGCCGAGGCGGCGGTGAAGCTGAGTCGCAGCACCCCGCTCTCGCCCAGGGCGGCGCGGCGCGTGATGCGCGCGGCGTTCTCGGCCGCCGCCAGCACCCGGTAGGCCTCGGCCAGGAAGGTGCGGCCCGCCGGGGTCAGGCGCACCGCCCGGGTGGTCCGCTCCAGCAGCGTCACGTCCAGCGTCTGCTCCAGCATCTGGATCTGCCGCGACAGGGGCGACTGGGTCAGGTGCAGCCGGGCCGCGGCCCGGCCGAAATGCATCTCCTCGGCGACGGCGACGAAGCTGCGGGCATGGCCGAGATCGAACATTGATGCAGGATCCGGGATAATCCAGCCAAAATCAACGTTGGACGCATTTAACGCCGGCGCCTAACCCCGGACGCGACACCGAACGGTGCGTTCCAGGGAGAGAATCGATGGCGAGCATGACCCCGGCCGAGATGGCGCGCGTGCTGGGCTCCGGCCTGCTGTCCTTCCCGGTCACGCATTTCCGCGACGATCTCAGCTTCGACGAGACCGCCTACCGGGACAATCTCGGGCGGCTGGCCGACTACAGGGTTTCGGGCCTGTTCGCCGCCGGCGGCACCGGCGAGTTCTTCTCGCTGACGCCCGTCGAGATCGACCGCGTCCTGCGCGCCGCCGTCGAGGAGACCCGCGGCCGGACCCCGGTCATCGCCCCCGCCGGCCAGGGTACCGCCCTGGCGGTCGAGATGGCCCGGGCCGCCGAGGCCGCCGGCGCGGACGGGATCCTGCTGCTGCCGCCCTACCTGGTCGGCTCCGAGCAGGCCGGTCTCGCCGCCCATATCGAGGCGGTCTGCCGCGCGACCTCGCTCGGCGTCATCGTCTACAACCGCGCCAACGCCCAGCTCAACGAGCAGACGCTCGCCGGCCTGTGCGAGCGCTGCCCGAACCTCGTCGGCTTCAAGGACGGCGTCGGCGACGTCGAGCTGATGACCCGGGTCTACGCCGCTCTGGGCGACCGCCTGACCTATGTGGGCGGCCTGCCCACCGCCGAGACCTTCGCGCTGCCGTACCTGGAGATGGGCGTCACCACCTACTCCTCGGCGATCTTCAACTTCCTGCCCGAATGGGCGCTGTCTTTCTACGACAGCGTCCGCCGCCGGGACCGCGACGCGGTCTACCGGGAGCTGCGCGACTTCGTCCTCCCCTACATCGCGATCCGCAACCGCAAGCGCGGCTACGCGGTCTCGATCGTCAAGGCGGGCATGAGCGCCGTCGGCCGCCACGCCGGCCCGGTCCGGCCGCCGCTGACCGAACTCGACGCGGCCGAGCGCGCCGAGCTGACGGCCTTGATCGGCGACCGCCGCTGAGCCCCGCCTCGACACCCAAGACAGACCCGCCGAGCCAACGGCGGCCACGACCCGCCTCCCGGATCAACCGGGCGGCGACGAGCCTGGGAGAACGTCCATGAGTGCCAGTTCGACCGGCGCGCCGAGCACCCTGCTCGCCGCCGCCGACGCGGGTCGCCGCACCCGCGTCCGCCTGCTGATCGTCGCGATGCTGTTCGCCGCGACCACCATCAACTACGCCGACCGCGCGACCATCTCGATCGCCGGCCCCGACATGGCCAAGGAACTCGGCCTCTCGCCGGTTCAGATGGGCTACGTCTTCTCGGCCTTCGCGTGGTCCTACGTCCTCGCCCAGATCCCGGGCGGCTGGCTCCTCGACCGCTACAGCGTCAAGTGGGTCTACGCCGCCGCCGTCGCCCTCTGGTCGGCCTTCACGCTGGTCCAGGGCGCCGTCGGCTTCTTCACCGGCCTGACCGCCGTGGTGCTGCTCTTCGCCCTGCGGCTCGCCGTCGGCCTCACCGAGGCGCCGGTCTTCCCCGCCAACGCCCGGATCGTCGCCGCGTGGTTCCCGACCCGCGAGCGCGGCATGGCCTCGGCGTTCTTCAACTCGGCGCAGTACTTCGCCACGGTGCTGTTCACGCCGCTGATGGCGTGGATCGTCCACAACTTCGGCTGGCACCACGTCTTCACCAGCATGGGCCTGCTCGGCATCGCCTTCGCGGTCCTCTGGCTGCGCGTGGTCGACAGCCCGAAGAACCACCCGTCGATGAACCAGGCGGAGCGGGACTACATCGAGGCCGGCGGCGCCCTGCTCGACATGGACGGCCAGAGCCGGAGCAAGCAGGGCGATGCCGGCCGGACGCTGCGCCAGCTGCTCGCCAACCGGATGCTGCTCGGCATCTATATCGGCCAGTACTGCATCACCGTGCTGACCTACTTCTTCCTGACGTGGTTCCCGGTCTACCTCGTCAAGGAGCGCGGCCTGTCGATCCTGCAGGCCGGTTTCGCGGCGGTGCTGCCGGCGCTCTGCGGCTTCATCGGCGGCATCCTCGGGGGCGTGATCTCCGACCTGCTCCTGCGCCGCGGCTTCTCGCTGACGGCGGCCCGCAAGATCCCGATCGTCGGCGGCATGCTGCTGTCGATGAGCATCATCGGCTGCAACTACGTCCAGGCGGACGCCCTCGTGGTCGGCCTGATGGCGCTCGCCTTCTTCGGCAAGGGCATCGGCGCGCTCGGCTGGGCGGTCGTCGCCGATACCTCCCCGCGGGAGAGCGGCGGCCTCTCGGGCGGCCTGTTCAACACCTTCGGCAACACCGCCGGCATCACCACGCCGATCGCGATCGGCTACATCGTCCAGAGCACGGGCTCGTTCAACGGCGCCCTGGTCTTCGTCGGCCTGAACGCCCTGGTCGCCTGCTTCTGCTACCTCGTGGTGGTCGGCGAGATCCGCCGCGTCGAGCTCAAGGCCCACTGACCCGCACGCCGGACCGGCCCCGGCCGGTCCGGCCCCGCATCGATCCCGCCTCGCGCCCGGCGCAGACCGGCCGGGGGCCCCCGAGGAGGACGCCATGCTGAATGACAGTCGCCACGCCGCCCGCCACACGCCGACCGTGACCGCCATGACGGTGGTGCCGGTGGCCGGCCACGACAGCATGCTGCTCAACCTCTCGGGCGCGCACGGCCCGTACTTCACCCGCAACCTCGTGATCCTGACCGACTCCACCGGCGCCACCGGCCTCGGCGAGGTCCCCGGCGGCGAGGGCATCCGCAAGACCCTGGAGGATGCCCGGGACCTCGTCGTCGGGCAGCCGCTCGGCGCCTGGAACGCGGTGCTCAACGCCATGCGCACGCGCTTCGCCGACCGCGACGTCGGCGGGCGCGGCCTGCAGACCTTCGACCTGCGCATCACCATCCACGCGGTCACGGCCGTCGAATCCGCCTTCCTCGACCTGCTCGGCCAGTACCTCGACGTGCCGGTCGCGGCGCTCCTGGGCGAGGGCCAGCAGCGCGACGCCGTCGAGATGCTGGGCTACCTGTTCTACGTCGGCGACCGCACCCGCACGGATCTCGGCTACCGGGCGCCGACGGCCCGCGACGGCTGGTTCCGCCTGCGCGACGAGGAGGCGCTGACCCCGGAGGCCGTCGCCCGGCTCGCCGAGGCCGCCTACGACCAGTACGGCTTCAGCGACTTCAAGCTGAAGGGCGGCGTCCTGCGTGGCGAGGACGAGATCGCCGCCGTCACCGCGATCCACGAGCGGTTCCCCAAGGCCCGCGTGACGCTCGACCCGAACGGCGCGTGGTCCCTCGACGAGGCGATCCGCCTCTGCAAGGGCCAGGGCCACGTCCTGACCTACGCGGAGGATCCCTGCGGCGCCGAGGGCGGGTTCTCGGGCCGCGAGATCATGGCCGAGTTCCGCCGCGCCACCGGCCTGCCCACCGCGACCAACATGATCGCCACCGACTGGCGGCAGATGAACCACGCGATCCAGCTCGGCGCCGTCGACATCCCGCTGGCGGACCCGCACTTCTGGACGCTCGCCGGCTCGGTCCGGGTGGCCCAGCTGTGCCGGGACCACGGCCTGACCTGGGGCTCGCACTCGAACAACCACTTCGACGTGTCGCTCGCGATGTTCACCCACGTGGCCGCGGCGGCGCCGGGCAACGTCACGGCGATCGACACCCACTGGATCTGGCAGGACGGCGAGCGCCTGACCAAGGAGCCTCTGGCGATCCGCGGCGGACTCGTGCGGGTGCCGGAGCGGCCGGGCCTCGGCATCGAGCTCGACATGGCGGCGGTGGAGGCGGCCCACGCCCTCTACCGCGACCACGGCCTCGGCGCCCGCGACGACGCGGCCGCCATGCAGTTCCTGATCCCCGGCTGGACCTTCGACAACAAGAAGCCCTGCCTGGTCCGCTGAGGCCCGACCCGGGCCCGCGCCGTCAGACGCGCGAGCTCGGGCGGTAGAACGGCTCGTGCCGCGACGGGTCGATGTAGTCGGCGTAGAAGCGCCGCGCGTGGGGGAGCAGCGCCTTCGAGAGCTGGCGCCGCTCGACCTCGTCGTCCGAGAGCGCCCGCGCCAGGTCGTCGTGGAGCGCCTTCAGGGCGGCGTCGCGGTCGACCCGCGTGAAGCGCCCGTCCGCGTAGAGCACCTCGCCCTCGCACAGCACCGCGGTGACGCCGCCGGTCTTGGCCCGCTGGATCACCGCGTCGAGGAGCGGCGTCTCCGGGTCGAGATACGGGTAGGCGATCTGGTCCCAGTCGATCAGGACGAGGTCGGCGCCCTTGCCGACCTCGATCGTGCCGAGGCCGTCGCCGTAGGGGGTGGTGCGGGCGCCGCCGACGGTCGCCATCCGCAGCACCTGCGCCATGCTCGGCACGTCGGCCTCGTCCATGCCGGGCACCCGGTGGGCGCGCAGCACGAGGCGCATCTCCTGGAGCATGTCGCGGTCGTCGTTGATGCCGGCCTCGTCGAGGCCGATCGCCGTGTTGATGCCCTTCGCCTCGAACCGGTTGAGCGCCGCCACGCCGGAGCGCAGCCGGAAGTTCGACGAGCAATTGTGGCAGATGCAGGTGCCGGTGGCCGCCACCCGGTCGATGTCGGATTCGTTGAGCCAGACGCCGTGGCCGAGCGTCAGGCGCGGACCGAGCATCCCGAACCGGTCGAGGTACTCGAGGGCGGTACCGCCGCCGCGCTTCTCCGCGTAGGCCTTCTGGTAGGCGGTCTCGACGAGATGCATGTGCATCGGCACGTCGTAGGATTCGGACAGGCCGGCCAGCCCCTCGAGGGCCGCGTCCGAGCACCAGTGCAGGTTGGCGGGTGCGAGCTGGATCTTGGCCCGCGCGGCTCCGGCCTGGCCGCTATGCAGGCTGCGGAACAGCGAGAAATTGTCCTCCAGGGACATCTGGAAGCGCTCGAACCAGCGCTTCATCGGGTCCTGCAGCGGCGCCGGCAGGCTCGCCACGAAGTCCATGTCGGCCTGGTAGACGAGACGGTTCTGGTCGCGGACCGCGAAGCAGTACGAGACGCGCATGCCGATGTCGCGATAGGCGCGCAGCACCTCGTTGGAGCGCGCCTCGACCTCCTCCAGGCTGCCCGGCATCCAGCCGTGGATGTGCTGGACCGTGGTGATCCCGGAGCCGACCATCTCGAAGGCCGAGTAGAGGGTGTCGAGGTAGAGGTTCAGGTTGCGCGCCACCATGCGGGTGACGAACCACAGCTCCAGGGGCATGTCGGGTGAGCCGAGCTGCACCGGCGTCAGGCCGACATGGTGGTGGCCGTTGACGAAGCCCGGCAGCAGGATCTCGCGGCCGGAGCCGATCACCGGGGCGTCGGGGTAGCGGGCGTGCAGGTCCGCGTAGGTGCCGACCGCCGCGATGACCCCGTCCTTCTGAAGGACCGCGCCGTCGGCGATCTCCTCCCAGCGATCGTGGTCGAGGGTACGGGTGATCATCCGCCGGCTGCGGATCAGCGATGTGGCCATGGTCGTGTCCGTGTTGGGGGAGGGGGTCAGACGAGCGCTTCCTGCTCGGCGAAGGCCCGGTCGACCTCGTCGCGCAGGAGCTCGGTGAGGTGACGCCGCAGCGCCTCGGCCTCGGGCGAGAACGGGTCGCGCGGGCGGGCGAGGTCGTTGCGGACGATCGTCTTGATCCGACCGGGGCGGGCGGTGAACACCACCACGCGGTCGGCGAGCGCCACCGCCTCGTCGATGTGGTGGGTCACGAACAGCACCGAGGCGCCGCTGTCGCGCCAGACGTCGAGCAGGAAGTCCTGCATCTTCTGGCGGGTCTGGACGTCGAGCGCCGCGAAGGGCTCGTCCATCAGCAGCACCTTCGGGCGCATGGCCAGCGCCCGCGCCACGGCCACCCGCTGGCGCATGCCGCCGGACAGCTCGTCCGGCCGCTTGTCGAAGGCCTCGGCCAGGCCGACGCGCTGGAGCGCCGCCCGGGCGACGCTCCGGCGCTCGGCCTCCGGCACGCCCTTCAGCGACAGGCCGAAGCTGACGTTCTGCCAGACGCTGAGCCAGGGCAGCAGCGAGGTCTCTTGGAAGATCAGGCTGCGCTCCGGCGACGGGCCGGTGACCGGTTCGCCGAAGGCCAGGAGCTCGCCCCCGGAGGCGGGTTCGAGCCCGGCGATCAGGTAGAGCAGCGTGCTCTTCCCGCAGCCCGAGGGTCCGAGGAACACCACGAACTCGCCGGGCCGCACGGTGAGGTCGATGTCGCGCAGGGCCTCGTGGGCGCGGGCGGTGCCGGCCGCCCAGACCTTGGCGACGCCGCGGCAGGAGACGGCGTCCTGGGATGCAGGATCAGAGGCCAAGGGAGGACCCCGCGTCGCGCGGCAGCCAGTACAGCAGCCGCCGCTGGACCAGCCGGAACAGCAGGTCGAAGGCGAAGCCGAGCAGGCCGATCAGCGTGATGGTGAAGAAGACGAGCGACGGGTTGAACGTGTTGCGCGCCAGCATGATCACCTGGCCGAGCCCGTAGCCGACGCCCGTCGCCTCGGCGACGAGCACCACCATCCAGGCGCCGAACAGGTTGAGGCGCAGCACCGCGAGCAGGCCCGGCAGGATCGCCGGCACGATCACCCGGGCGTAGATCTGGCGCTTCGTCGCCCCCATGGTCCGGGCGACGTTGATGTAGTTCCGGTTGACCCCGTCGATCTGCTGGATGGTCGAGAGCACCATCGTGAAGAACAGGGCGATGAACACCATGAAGATCGCCGGGGCGTTGCCGATCCCGAACATGAAGATCGCCACCGGCAGCCACGCGATCGGCGAGACCGGCGCCAGGAGCGTGATGGTCGGCAGGGTCAGACGCTCGAACAGCTTGAAGTAGCGGATCCCGACGCCGACCAGGATCGACAGGGAGGCCGCCAGGGCGAGGCCCGCCAGCACGCGGCCGGTAGAGGCGAGCACCGTGATCAGCACCGCCATGGCGGGGCTCGGGCCGGTATTCATCCCGGTGCCGATCTGCCAGCGCTGCGCGGTGTTGAAGAAGCGCGCCTGCTCGGCGAGGTTGCCGAGGAAGATGTGCGGCGGCGGCAGGAGCTTGGCGTCGGCGATGCCGAGCGCCCAGAGCAGCTCCCAGAGACCGGCGAAGCAGCCGACCGAGACCAGCATCCAGCCGGTCCGCTGCAGGAGCGGGACGAGCCCGTCGGGCAGCGCGAGGCGCTGACCGAACGGGAGGCGCGGCCGGACGTGCGGGACGGCGGCGCGGGCGAGATCGACGGCCATCCGCTCAGGCCGACTTCAGCTTGAGCTTGCCGTAGAGGTCCGGGTTCTCGGCGATGACCTGCTCCAGCAGGGTCCAGTCGATCGCGTCGCGGCCGGGCTTCTTCTTGATGTAGCCCATCTCGGCCACGGAATCGGTCCGGTCGAGGATGAACTGCGTCTGATTGCGGGCGTCCACCACCGACGGCTGCCGGCCCATGGCGAGCTGGGCGTTGCTCATCGAGGTCTTGTAGTAGGAGCCGACGAGCTTGTTCAGGGCGGCCTGGGGGTCGCCCTCGGCCATGGCCTGGGCCTTCATCATGCCCTTGATCAGGGCCTTCACGGCGGCCGGGTTCTTGGCGATCAGCTCGTTGCGGACCGCCAGCACGCAGTCGGTGTAGCCCTTGCCGTAGATGTCGGTGCCGTCGGAGAGCTTCACCGCGCCCTTCACGTCGGTGAGCAGCGCGGTGCCGTAGGGCTCGATCGTCGAGATGATGTCCAGCGCCCCGGCGCGGAACGCCTCCACGGCCTCCGGGGTCGAGCCCATGTAGCGGACCGTGATGTCCTTGAAGGCGACGCCGTTCTTCTTCAGCCAGTCGTAGGGCAGGACCTCCAGCGTATCGAGCTGGAAGGTGCCGAGCGTCTTGCCCTTGAGCTTCTCGGGGCTGTCGAGGCCCGGCTGGGCCACGAGCACGCAGCCCTCGATGCCGCCGCCCGCCACGATCTTCACCGGGGCGCCGGCGTCGTAGAGCGCCATGAAGCTCGTGTAGGGCATCACGCCGGCATCGACCTGGCCCATCCCGAGGAAGGTGACCTGATCCGAGAAGGTCGGCGTGTTGACGAAGTCGATGGTGAGCCCGTCATCCTTGGCGAGCTGCATCGCCTCGGCCAGGAAGAAGTTCAGGTTGCAGAAGCCGGTGCCGTGGGTCGCCCGGATGCCGGTGGCCGCCGCGGCCGGGCTCGTCAGTCCCGGGCCCACCGCCAGGGTCAGCGCGGCGGCGGTCCCGCCGAGGAAGCGCCTGCGGCTGGGCTTGAACCGCGTGAGATCCGGGACGCGATAATCGCCGTGACGGTCGCACATATCGACTCTCCTCAGAGGGCGGATCGCGCGATCCGCCGGACGGCGCGTGCCGGTGCTGAATCGGAGGGATCGGAGCTCGGGACAGGCTCAAGGCAGTCGCGGAGATCCGGTCGCCCGGCACCTCACCACATCGACGGCACGCCAACCTCTAGCCGCCGCCGGGGCGACGCTGCGCTGGTGAATACGAACCAAGAAGCGTGCCAGACGCGGGAATCTGCGGTGTTGGCGGCGCACCTCGCCCGTCGGCGCTGTCGAGGAACGGCACCGCCGTCATTGCGAGCGGAGCGAAGCAATCCAGCCGCGCCACGCCTCCCGACATGGCGCTGCCCTGGGTCACTTCGCTCCGCTCGTGATGACGGAGGTGTCGCATCGACCGGTTCGACGCCCGCGAAAGCGGCTGTCTGCCGCCGGCGTGTTCAGCCGGGCTCTTCGGTCAATGCCGGTCCCGCGCGGGCGAAGAACGCGCGGAGCGGGCCCTCGGGCAGCATCCCGAGCCTCGCGCACAGGCGGTCGTCGGGCGCCCGGTCGGCGCCGCGCTACGCGGCCACGAGGTTGAAGGTGCGGTCGGACGGCGCGAGGCTCACCCGCCGCCCCCAGTCGAAGGCGACGAAATCCTGCTCGATCCCGTCCGAGAACACCACGCCGCCCTCGTTCATCCGCGACACCACGGTGAGGGGCGATCCGGCGAACTTGCCGCCGCGGAGGTCGGTGCCGGTGGCGACGCTCGGGAACGGCTCGCGCACCCAGTAGCCGAAGGCCGCCTCCTCGATGCCCACCTCCACGGTGAGGTGCGTCGCCTCGCTGATCGAGCGCGCCCAGCCGGTCAGGCCGGTGCCCGAGGCCACGATCAGCCCGCTCGACGAGTGGTCCTCCGCCCGCGCCCCGTCGTCGATGCGGTAGCGCGCCGATTGGTGGCTGCGGTGGCCGACGAAGATCTCGTTCAGGGCGAGCAGCCGCTCGCCACCGTCGAAGGTCGCCTGCACCATGGTGCGCCGCTGAAGGGGCACGGCGCCGGCCGCGCTGGCGGGCAGGAGCGCGCGCAGGGCCTCGACCCGCGCCCGGGCCAGCACGCCGTCGTAGAGGTCGGGCGCCGGGTTGACGCCGACCACCGGCTGCCCGTCGAGGTACTTGGCGACGTTGGCCACGAGCCCGTCCTGCCCCACCGCCACGACGACGTCCTCGGGGGCGAAGAGGAAGCGGTCGAGGTCGGGGCGCCGCACCAGGGCCTGCCGCCAGTCCAGCGGCACGGCGGACCGGGCCTCGGCGAGCACGGCCTGGAATTGCGCGTGGCGCGCCTCGACCTCGGCGAGCGTCTGGCCTCGGCTCTCCAGGAAGAACCGGACCTGGCCGCGAGTCGCGTGCCGGGCGATGAGCAGCTCGTAATCCGTGTCGCGGATGACGAAGACCACGCGGGGGGTGACGGCCGGCACGGCAGACCTCCTCAGCGCGGCGCGAGCCGCGGGGACAGCGCGCCCCGGAACTCGCCGAGGACGGCCGCCAGCAGGTCGGGCGTGACGTTGACGTGCTCGATCGTCTCCAGCTTGCCGGCGAGTTCCCGGGCCGCCAGCCCGAGCAGGACGGCGGGCGGCATGTCCCGGTAGACGGCGGCGCGGCGCTGCTCCGCGTCGGCCCGGGCGCCCTCGACGAGGCGGATCCGCTCGGCCTCCGCGGCCGCCTCCAGGCCCCGCGCCTCCGCGACGCCGGCGGCGCGGTCGCGGGCGTTCTCGGCCTCCTGCGCGATCAGCACGGTCTCGCGCCGGGCCAGCTCGGTCTTCGTGGCGAGCTCGTTCTCCGCGATGGCGCGCTCCTTCTCGACCGCCAGGGCGCGCCGCGCGAAGGTCGCCTCGTCGGCCTTCTGCTGCAGGGCCTCGAAGGTCGGGGTCTGGAGGGCGCGCTCCAGCTCGCTCGTCGGCGCGAGGTTGGTGAGCCGCACAGACACCGCCGCCACGCCGATCTCGGCCAGCGCCGGGGCGTCGGACAGCACCCGTTCCAGCACGGCGCGCAGCGGCTCCGGCCCGGCGTCGAGCAGGGCGCCGATCGGGCTCGCCCCGAGATACTGGAGCGCCGCCTGGCTCGCGATGCCGCCGAGGCGCGCCTCGATCCGCTCGATCGGCTCACCCTGCAGGCGCCCGGTGCGGAGGTCGATCGAGAAGTCGACCCGGCTCGCCAGCAGCTCCGGATCGACGACGCGCCAGCCGATCGTCCCCTGGACCACGACGGTCTGGAAGTCCCGGCTGCGGCCGCGGACGAAGAGCGTCATCTCGCGGTCGTCCACCGGCACCTCGCTGATGCTGGCGGTCTCGGGCCGGAACCAGAAGACCAGACCCCGCCCGCTCTGCCGGACACGACCGTTGCGGAAGCGGATGATGTGGCTGCTCGCCTCGCTCCGAAGCTGGGCGATGACACCGATGTTGCGGACCGTGGCCATGATGGGCTCCTCGAAGCGCTCTCCGCCGAAGTGGATACCGGTTCGGCTCAAGAGAGCGCGTTGAAACAAAGGCTTAGAACTGGCCTGACCTGTCGAAGCGGAAGAGTTCGGCGGGGCGGAACGCCGTCCCGGCCTCGCGGGCGCCTGTCGGCGCGATCCAGCCCCGGTCGCGCATGCGGCGCCGGAAGGCGGATTTGTTGAGGGGCACGCCGCGGATCGCCGCGTGCACGTCCTGAAGCTGCCGGAGGGTGAAGTGCTCCGGGAGCAGCGCGAAGCCGACATCCGTGTAGTCGAGCTTGCCGCGCAGCCGCTTCACGGCGAGCGCGAGGATGTCGGCGTGGTCGAAGGCGAGGGCGAGGGGCGCGCCGTCCTCCGCCTCGGCCGAGACCGGGCCGCCGGACTCGCCCGCCCAGGGCACGACCAGCACCGCCGCCGCGAGCCCGGCACCGCCCGCCAGGGCCTCGACGAAGGCCGCCTCCGGCAGCAGCGCGAGGTAGGCCACCGAGACGATCCGCATCCGCGGATCCCGATCAACGGCGCCGAAGGTGTAGAGCTGCTCGAGCCGCGCCCGCCCGATGCCGGCCTTGTCGCGCAGGACGCGCTCCGCGGCGGCGTCGAGGGTCTCGGCGATGCCCACGAACCCGCCCGGCAGGGCCCAGAGGCCCGCCTGCGGCTGCTGGCTCCGCCGCAGCAGGAGGGCGGCGAGCCGGCCCGCCCGGATCCCCAGCAGGACGAGATCGACCGCCAGGGCGGGCCGCTCGTAGGCCGCAGGATCGTAGCCTGCCAGGAACTCGGACTCGGTCATCGGTCTTTTCTGCTCAAGTTGAGCATAACTAAGACGCAGATTGCGCATATGTCAAGCCGAGAGCGGATTCGCCGGGAAGCGCCGCGGAACGCACAGCTCCGCACCGGCTCCGCACAGATCCGCCCGGGCACGGCCGGCCGGTGCGGTCTGAGCCTGGAAAAGGGCGAAGCTTCTCGTGGCGACCGAGGGGCTGGCGCGGGAGCTTCAGCGGCGAGCCGGCATCGATCCGCCGGTGCAGGAGGTTTCCCCGATGCCGTTCTTCGCTCCACGATCCGCGGTCGAGCCCCCCCGCAACGCCGCGCTGTCACCGCTCTTCCTCGCGCTGCTGGCGCTGCTCATCATGCTCGCCTCGGCCCACGCGGCGCCGGGCCGAGACCGGGGTGGCCTCACCCTGCGCGGGCCGGCCGGCACCGCGCCGGTCGAGGCCGTCCAACTGGCGACCGACATCAGCGTCGACGTCAGCGGCCCGACCGCCCGGGCCACCGTCACCCAGGCCTTCCGCAACGTCACGGCGGACTGGGTCGAGGGCACCTACCTGTACCCCCTGCCGGAGGACGCGGCCGTCGACGGGATGAAGCTCGTCGTCGGCTCCCGCGTGATCATCGCCGACATCCGCGAGCGGGCGGCGGCCAAGCGCGCCTACGAGGCCGCGAAGGCGGCCGGGCAGTCGGCGGCGCTGACCGCGCAGGAGCGGCCCAACGTCTTCACCAACGCGGTCGCCAATATCGGCCCCGGCGAGACGGTGGTGGTCCAGATCACCTATCAGCAGACGATCCCCGTCTCGGGCGAGACGCGGACGCTGCGCCTGCCCCTGGTGGTCGCGCCCCGCTACAATCCCGCCCCCGCCCCGGTGGACGCGGTCTCCCTCGACGGCGTGGCCGGAGCGGCCCGCGACCCGGTTCCGGATCGCGCCCGGATCAGCCCGCCGGTGCTCGACCCGGCCCTGTCGTCGCCGACCAACCCGGTCGCCGTCACCGTGCGGCTGAAGGCGGGCTTCCCCGTCGGTGACGTCCGCAGCGCGACCCACGCGATCCGCGTGACCGAGACCGGCCCGGAGGCGCGGACCGTCACGCTCGCCGACGGCGTCGTCCCGGCCGACCGCGACCTCGAGCTGACCTGGGCGCCGGTCCCGAGCCGGGTGCCCGGCCTCGGCCTGTTCCGCGAGACCGTGGCGGGCCGGACCTACCTGCTGGCCGCCGTGAGCCCGCCGGCGATCGAGACCGACACGGCCGCCCGGCCGGCGCGCGACGTCACCTTCGTCATCGACAATTCCGGCTCGATGTCGGGCGCCTCGATGCGGCAGGCCAAGGCCGGGCTGCTCGCCGGTCTCGCCCGCCTGACCCCGTCGGACCGCTTCAACGTCATCCGCTTCGACGACACCTGGGACGCGCTTCATCCCGCGCCCGTCCCGGCGACGCCGGAGGCCCTGGCGCAGGCCCAGGCCTTCGTCGCCGCTCTGGAAGCCCGCGGCGGCACCGAGATGCTGGCGCCGCTCAAGGCGGCCCTCGCCGACCCGCACCCCGAGGACGGGCGCGTCCGGCAGGTCGTGTTCCTCACCGACGGCGCCGTCGGCGACGAGGAGCGGATCTTCGCGGCGATCCACGCCAATCTCGGGCGCACGCGCCTGTTCATGGTCGGCATCGGCTCGGCGCCCAACGGCCACCTGATGCGCCACGCCGCCGAGATCGGACGCGGCAGCTTCACCGAGATCCGCGACCTCGCGCAGGTCGGCGAGCGGACCCGCGCGCTCTACGAGAAGCTGGAATCCCCCGCCGTCACCGACCTGACCGCGACCTTCTCGGTCTCGGGCGTCGAGGTCACGCCGGGCGCGCTGCCCGACCTGTATCGCGGCGAGCCGCTGGTCTTCGCCGCGCTTCTGCCGGGAGCGGCCGAGGAAACGGCCCGCGGGACCGTGACCGTCACGGGCCGGGTGGGCGGCCGGACATGGACCCGGACGCTCCCCCTCGCCGAGGCGGGTGCGGGCGCCGGCATCTCCAAGGTCTGGGCGCGCTCCCGGATCGGCGAGACCGAGACGGCGCGCATCACGGGGCGCCTCGGCGCGGACGCGGCCGACGCCGCGATCCTGGCGCTGGCCCTGGAGCACGGCCTGACGACGCGGCTGACCAGCCTCGTGGCCGTCGACGCCACGCCGCGCCGCGCGCCCGGCACGCCCCTCGTCGCCGCCGACCTGCCGCTGAACCTGCCGGCGGGCTGGGACTTCGCCAAGGTGTTCGGCACGGACCGGCCGGGCGCCACGCCCGCCGACGACGGGGCAGCGCGGATCGTGCCGATCCGGGCCGAGGGCGCGGCGGTCGACCTGCCGCGGACCGGGGCCGGCATCGTGGCGCAGCTCGGCCTGGGCCTGCTCCTCGCCCTGCTGGGTCTCCTGCTCGGCACCGGCCTGACGATCGGCGGCCGGCGGACCGGGGACGCGCGATGAGCCGGCGCACGGTGACCGGACTGGGGAGGGCCCTCGCGGCCCTCCTCACCCTCGCGGGGCTCGGGCTCGCGGCGCAGGCCGCCTGGATCCCCGCCAAGGCCGTCCTGGCCCAGCTGCTGCTGGAGCGCGCCTTCGCCCGCACCCTGGCCGAGGGTCGGCCCGCCCGGCCCTGGCCCTGGGCCGACACCGAGCCGGTCGCCCGGCTCACCGTCGCGGGCCGCAGCTTCGTGGTGCTGCGGGGCGGGAGCGGCCAGGCCCTGGCCTTCGGCCCCGGCCACCTGGACGGCACCCCGGAGGCCGGCGCGCCCGGCACCGCGGTCATCGCCGCCCACCGCGACACGCAGTTCGCGGTGCTGGGACAGCTCGGGCCCGGCGATCCCGTCACGGTGACCGGCCGCGACGGCCGGATTCTGCGCTTCCGCGTCACCGGCACGCGGGTGGCCCGCTGGGACGCCTCGGGCATCGACCCGGAGGCCCCGGGGCGGCATCTCGACCTCGTCACCTGCTGGCCCCTGGAGGCGCTGCAGGCCGGTCCGCTCAGGCTTATCGTCGAGACCGAGCTGGCCCCGGAGCCGGAGCGTTCCTGACGGCTCGGCGTGGACGGTCAGCTTGGCCGCGCTTGCGCGAATGTGCGGTTTCGTGCGGATCTGTGCGGGTCAAGCCCGTGCGAGCCGTGCCTGTGAGCGAGATTGAACTGTCCGAGGCGCAGAGCCGCGCCATTGCCCAGACCGTGCGCGAGGCGCTGGCCCGCCGGCGCATCTCGCGGCAGACGCTGGCCGAGGAGGCCCGGATCAGCATCTCGACCCTGGAGAAGGCGCTCGCCGGCCGCAGGCCCTTCACCCTGGCGACGACGATCCGGCTGGAGGAAGCCTTGGGCCAGTCCCTGCGCCAGGAGACGGCGCGCCCGGCCCCGGAGGCGGCCCGTCACGCGCCCGACGAGCTCGGCTCCTACTCGCGGGAGAGCGTCGCCTGGATCGAGGGGCGCTACCTCACCCTGCGGCCCTCGTTCGGGTCGGCGGACGCGATCTTCGCCTACCGCACCGAGATCGCCTGGGACGCGGACGCGGCCCGCCTCGTGTTCCGCGAGGCCGAGCGGCTCGACGCGCCCTTCGCGCAGTCCGGCAGCGTCGCCGTGCCGAGCCAGTCGGGCATGATCTACCTCGTGACCAACTGGCACGGACAGCACCGCCTCGCGGTGCTGTGCCGCCCCAACATCCAGGGCGAGATGTACGGGGTCCTGACGACGCTCCACGCCGGGCGCGGCACGCAGCTGACCCCGGCCGCGGCGCCCCTGGCGCTGTTGCCCGAGCAGGCGGGCGCGCACGGATACGGGCGGATCGGGCCGGAGGAGCCGGGCTACGGTCCGTACCGGGCCTATCTCGCCCGGGTGAACGACGACGGCTACGCCACCTTCTTCACGGGCGTCGCCTGACGGGATCTGACGGATGAGCCCGAAGGCGCGGCGCGCGGCGGGCTTGGAGCGGGTACCGGGAATCGAACCCGGGTATTCAGCTTGGAAGGCTGCTGCTCTACCATTGAGCTACACCCGCGCGGGCGGATCGTTAGCACGCCGGGTCGGCCGTGAGAAGGTGGGTCGGGATCGCCGCCGCGCGGGCGACGTCCCGAAACCGCGACGTCGCTGGCCGGCTCACAGACACGGATTCATGACCGGCTCGCGCGGGGTCGAGAGCAGGTCGTCGACCTGGGCGCGCAGGCCCGCGGCGCCGCCGGTCCGCAGGGCCTCGTACAGGGCCTCCGCGTCGCGGCCGCAGACCGCGCCGGGCCGCTGCTCCGGTTCCGTCGTCCCGTCGCGCGGCGGGCCGGCCCCGTCCGGGGCGTTGTCGGCGATGAAGCGATCGATGCGCGCGAGCGCGGCGCGCAATTCCTGCTGGAAGTCCGGGTCGGCGCCGGCGTGGCACGCCTGTCCGACGGCGCGCATCGCCTGCAGGATGCCGCGCATGCACAGCACCGCACCCTTGCCGGTCCGGTCGACCTTCGTGACGGTGTCGCCGCGCCGAATGGTCTGGATCCCGTTCACGAGCGCCTCCGCCGATCCCGGTCCGGCCTGACCGGGAGCCTCCGAGGACACGACCAGGAACGCGCAGGCCGCGGCGGCGCAGCCGACGATCAGGGATCGCGGTCGGGACGGCGTGCGTGTCGTGAGGCGCATGGATCCGGTGCCGTCTCCACCGCGCGACCGCGGCAACATCTGCGCCCGCTCAACCCAGGCCCAGGGCGGCGCGGGCCTCCGCGGGCGTGGCGACGCGGCGGCCGTGGCAGGCCACAGCCTCGGCGGCGAGGCCGACGAGCTCGGCGTTGCTCGCCGCCAAGCGGTCCTTCGTCACCCGGATGTTGTCCTCCAGGCCGGTGCGGACCGCGTCCGCCCCGCGGGCGAGTGCCCAGTCCATCACGATCGCCTGGTTGCGCCCGATCCCGGCCGCCGTCCAGGTCGCCTCCGGCAGGATCCGCCGGGTCTCGGCGAGCAGGATGTCGAGGAGGTGCTCCTCGGCCGGCATCGCGTTCTGGACGCCCATGACGAACTGCACGTGCGGGCGCGCGTCGATCAGGCCCGCCTCCACCAGCCGCTTGGCGCCGTGCAGGTGCGAGAGGTCGAAGATCTCGATCTCGGGCCGGACGCCGTACTGCTTCATCTGGCCGGCGAGGTCGGTCACGAGGCTCGCGGAATTCTCGTAGACGATCGTCGGGAAGTTCACCGAGCCGGTGGACAGGGAGGCCATGTCGGGCCGGTGCTTGAGCGAGAGGCCGCGGGCGGCCGGGTCGCGCCCGCGCCCGCCCGTCGAGAACTGCACGATCATCCCCGGGCAGTGCCGGCGCAGCCCCTCCTGCACGGCGGCGAACCTGTCCGGATCGGAGGAGGGCGACTCGTCGTCGTTGCGCACGTGGATGTGGCAGAGCGTGGCGCCGGCCTCGAAGGCCTGCTGCGTCGACTCGATCTGCTCGGGCACGGTGACCGGAACGGCCGGGTTGTCGGTCTTGCGCGGCACCGAGCCGGTGATCGCCACCGCGATCACCACGGGCGCGTCGCTCCGGGATCCTGCCATTCGCCTGTCCTCCCTGCCGCATCGGGCTTCCGCGACCGGGATAGCGCCGCGGGATCCGGATCTGAACCGCCCGGCGCGGGCGGCAGCTCCGTGTGCGGGACATCTCCGGCCGGATGACAGCCCGGACTTGAGTCTTGCGGGCGCTTGCCGCACCTCTCGACCCGCGAGGCACACGATGAACGACACCGTCCTGGTCCTGAACGGGCCGAACCTGAACCTGCTCGGCAAGCGCCAGCCGGAGATCTACGGCCGCGAGACGCTGGCCGACGTCGAGGCCCTGTGCCGCGAGACGGCCGCCGGCCTCGGCCTCGCGGTCGATTTCCGCCAGAGCAACGCCGAACATGTGCTGATCGACGCGATCCACGAGTACCGCGTCGGCTCGACCGGCATCGTCATCAATGCGGGCGCCTACACCCACACCTCGGTCGCCATCCTCGACGCGCTGAACACCTGCGAGGTGCCGGTGATCGAGTGCCACATCTCGAATGTCCACCGCCGCGAGGCGTTCCGCCACCATTCCTACCTCTCGCTCGCGGCCACGGCCGTGCTGGCGGGATTCGGCACGCACGGCTACGCGCTGGCGATCCGGCACCTCGCGCATCTGCGGGCCGGCAGACCTGCGTGAGGCGCGGATAGCGCCGCGATCAGGGTTGACGCTGGCGGAGACAGGGCGGAGGAGGGCGGTCAGGCCCTATTCCCACGCGATCTCTCTGGCCGGACCGGTTCTCAAGGCCCCGGAGAGCGCCCCAAGCGGAGCGCGCACGCCGCATGACCAGCCCCTTCCTGCCCCTCGACCGGAAAGTGATCGCCCGCGAGGCGGCCAAGATGTTCCTCGAGATCGAGGCGGTGCTCTTCTACAAGGACGAGCCGTTCAAGTTCACCTCGGGCTGGGCGAGCCCGGTCTACACCGACAGCCGGAAGATCATCTCGTTCCCGCGCCTGCGCTCGACGCTGATGGATTTCGCCACCGCCACCATCGTGCGCGAGATCGGCTACGAGAAGCTGACCCACATCGCCGGCGGCGAGACCGCCGGCATCCCCTTCGCGGCCTGGATCGCCGACCGGATGATGCTGCCGATGCAGTACATCCGGAAGAAGCCTAAGGGGTTCGGCCGCAACGCCCAGATCGAGGGTGAGATCGTCGAGGGCGCCCGGACGCTGCTCGTCGAGGACCTCGCCACCGACGGGCGCAGCAAGGTCAATTTCTGCAAGGCCCTCCGCGATTCGGGCGCCCAGGTCGAGCACTGCTTCGTGCTGTTCTACTACGACATCTTCCCTGACAGCGCCGCGCTGATGGAGGAGATCGGTATCAAGCTCCACTACCTCACCACGTGGTGGGACGTGCTGGCGGTGGCCAAGGAGATGGGCACCTTCGACCCGAAGACGCTGGCCGAGGTCGAGCGCTTCCTCAACGCGCCGGCGGAGTGGTCGGCGGCCCACGGCGGCATCTCCGCCTTCGGCCAGGCCTGAGGGGCATCCCGCGATGAGCGTCGCCGACCTGTTCCCCGCTGAGCGCCAGGACGCGAAGACCGTCGACCGGATCACGATCCGGCGGCCTGACGACTGGCACATCCACCTGCGCGACGGCGCGATGCTGAAGGCGGTGCTGCCCTACACGGCGGCGCAGTTCGCCCGGGGCATCATCATGCCGAACCTCGTGCCGCCGGTGACCACGGTGGCGGCCGCCAGCGCCTATCGCGAGCGTATCCTTGCCGCGCTGCCGGAAGGCCAGGACTTCACGCCGCTGATGACCTGCTACCTGCGGGACGACACCGACCCGGACGAGATCGAGCGCGGATTTCGGGAGAAGGTCTGGGTCGCTGCGAAGCTCTACCCGGCCGGCGCGACCACGAATTCGCACGCGGGCGTCACGGACCTCGTCGGCATTACCCCCGTCCTGGAGCGCATGGAGCGGATCGGCATGCCGCTCCTGATCCACGGCGAGGCGACCGACCCGGAGATCGACATCTTCGACCGGGAGGCCGCCTTCATGGAGGGCAGCCTGATCCCGCTGCTCGGCCGCCATCAAGGGCTGAAGGTCACCGTGGAGCACGCCACCACGGCGGAGATCCTCGACGTGGTCCGGGAACACCGGAGCCGGTGCGCGGCGACGATCACGCCGCACCACCTCGTGATCAACCGGACGCACATCTTCCAGGGGGGGCTGCGCCCGCACCTGTACTGCCTGCCGGTGGCCAAGCGCGAGCGGCACCGTTTGGCCCTGCGCGAGGCCGCGACCTCCGGCGAGGCCTGCTTCTATCTCGGCACCGACACCGCGCCGCATGTCCGCGGGGCCAAGGAGGCGTCCTGCGGCTGCGCCGGCGTGTTCTGCGGGCCTTCCGCGCTCCAGACCTACGTGCAGGTCTTCGACGAGGAGGGGGCGCTCGACAAGTTCGAGGCCTTCGCGTCGCTCAACGGAGCCCGCTTCCACGGGCTGGAGCCGAATGCCGGGACCGTGACCCTGGAGCGGCGGGAGAGCCGCATCGCCGAGGCCGTCGCGGTCGACGACACGGCAGTCGTCGTGTTCCGCGGCGAGGAGACGCTGCCCTGGTCGGTGGTATAGCGAATCAGGGCGATGGGTGCGCTCCGTCATCGCGAGCGCAGCGAAGCGACCCAGGGATGCGCGACATCGGTGATCGTCGCGCGACACTGGATTGCTTCGCTGCGCTCGCAACGACGATGATCGGCACTCCATCCAATCAGCCAGAGCCATCTTTGCCTGGATCCAACCTCCGGTTACCGATCTTCCGTCGATCCGGGGGAGGGCAAGATGCAGGACGCGCGACAGGATGGCATCACGGCGCTCGGCGCCGTGGACCTCGCCGCCGCCATCCATGGCCGAGTGATCTCCTGCGTGGAGGTGATGCGCGCCTATCTGGAGCGGATCCATCGGATCAACCCGCAGGTGAACGCCCTCGTGGGCCTCGCCGACGATGCCGCGCTCCTGCGGGAGGCCGAGGCCGCCGACGCCGCGCTGGCGCGGGGGGACGCCGTCGGGCCGCTGCACGGCTTCCCGCTGGCCGTGAAGGATCTCGACCCAGTCCGCGGCCTGCGGTTCACGCAGGGCTCCCCGATCTTCGCCGACCGGGTCGCCGACACCGACTCGATCATGGTGACGCGCCTGCGCGCCGCCGGGGCGATCTTCATCGGCAAGACCAACATCCCCGAGTTCGGCCTGGGCTCGCACAGCTTCAACCCGGTCTACGGCGCCACCGGCAACGCCTACGATCCGGCCAAGACCGGGGGCGGCTCGAGCGGCGGCGCCGCGGTCGCAGTCGCCTTGCGGATGCAGCCGGTCGCCGACGGCAGCGACCATGCCGGCTCCCTGCGCAACCCGCCGGCCTTCAACAACTGCTACGGCCTGCGCCCGAGCTGGGGCCGGATCCCCGCCGAGGCCAAGGACGTGTTCAGCCCGAACCTCGGCGTGCTCGGGGCGATCGGGCGCACGCCCGGCGATATCGGCCTGATGCTCTCGGTGCTGGCGGGCTACGACCCGCGCTGCCCGAACGCCATTCGGCAGGACCCGTCCGCCTTCGCGAGCCCGCTCGCCCGCGATTTCCGCGGGACCCGGATCGCGTGGCTCGGGGATTGCGGCGGCCAGATCCCGTTCGATCCCGGCGTGCTCGACGTCGGGCGTTCGGCGCTCGCCACCTTCGCGGAGATCGGCTGCACCGTCGAGGAGGCGATGCCGCGCTACGACATGGAGACCCTCTGGCAGGACTGGCTGGTGCTGCGGGCCTTCACCGTCGCGGCGAACCTCCGCCCGTTCTACGACGAGCTCCGCCACCGGGTCCTGCTGAAGCCGGAGGCGGCCTGGGAGGTCGAGCGGGGGCTGGCGCTCGGCGCCGACCGGATCATCGCGGCGCTGGAGGGCCGCACCCGCTGGTACGAGACCCTGCGCCGCTTCATGAAGACCTACGACTACGTGGTCATGCCCAGCGCCCAGGTCTTCCCGTTCGACAAGGGCCTGCGCTGGCCCGAGACGGTGGGCGGACGGGCGATGGACACCTACCACCGCTGGATGCAGATCACGATCCCCGCGACGATGTCGGGCCTCCCGTCGCTCGCCGTGCCGGCGGGCTTCGGCGAGGCCGGTCTGCCCACTGGCATCCAGATCGTCGGTCCGAACCACGGCGAGCTCGCCTGCCTGCAGCTCGGCGCCGCCTACGACGCGGCGAGCGGCTGGGTGCGCCGCTACCCGCCGCCGCTGCAGTGAGCCGCGGCTCCGGCACTCAACCGGCGCGGAACCAACGCGATTGCACGCACGGACGCGTTGACCGGCTCCGCGCTCTCCGCTAAGAGGCCCGACACTTCGCGCGCCGACTATGAGCCAGTTCCGGATCATGGGGCCGCCGCGGGGCAGTTTCGGGTTTCCGATGACGACGGTCCTTATTGTAGCGGTAGCGTCACCGACGGGGCGGCCCTGAACGAGGGTCGCGATCCGAGCGGTGGCGCATGCAGGGTCCCTCGGGGCCCTTTTTTGTTGCCCGCTCCAGGGCGGCATGGGATCGGCGCAGACGGGTGACCGAGGCGAGAGGCACCTTCGGGCGAGGCGGAGACCGCCCCGCGTGACGGGGGTGCCGGGAGAGAGGACGGGGCAGGGCGGCGATCATGGGATCGCGGTGGCCTCGGAGAGCGCGAGGAGACGAGCATGGGCGGCGAGGTCATGACCGGGGCCGAGATGGTCATCCGGGCCTTCCAGGATCAGGGTGTCGACACGCTGTTCGGGTACCCGGGCGGCGCCGTACTTCCGATCTACGACGCGCTCTTCCACCAGAACGCCGTCAAGCACATCCTCGTCCGCCACGAGCAGGGCGCCGTCCACGCCGCGGAGGGCTACGCCCGCTCGTCCGGCAAGGTCGGCTGCGTCCTCGTCACCTCGGGCCCCGGCGCGACCAACATCGTCACCGGGCTCACCGACGCGATGCTGGATTCGATCCCGCTGGTCTGCATCACCGGCCAGGTTCCGACGCACCTGATCGGCACCGACGCGTTCCAGGAATGCGACACGGTCGGCATCACGCGCCACTGCACGAAGCACAATTACCTGGTCAAATCGATCGACGACCTGCCGCGCATCCTGCACGAGGCGTTCTACGTCGCGGCGAACGGCCGGCCGGGCCCGGTCGTCGTCGATCTGCCCAAGGACATCCAGTTCGCCTCCGGCCTCTACGAGCGTCCGGAGATCGCGAGCCACAAGACCTACCGCCCGGCCGTGAAGGGCGACGCCGACCGGATCCGCGCGGCCGTCGAGCTGATGGCGACCGCACGGCGGCCGGTCTTCTACACCGGCGGCGGCGTGATCAACTCGGGCCCGGAGGCCTCGCGGCTGCTGCGCGAGCTCGTCCGCGAGACCGGTTTCCCGATCACCTCGACGCTGATGGGGCTCGGCGCCTATCCGGGCACGGACGAGAAGTTCCTGGGCATGCTCGGCATGCACGGGACCTACGAGGCCAACCTCGCGATGCACGAGTGCGACGTGATGATCTGCGTCGGCGCGCGGTTCGACGACCGGATCACCGGCCGGCTCGACGCGTTCTCGCCCTTCTCCAAGAAGATCCACATCGACGTCGACGCCTCCTCGATCAACAAGGTCGTGAAGGTCGATGTCGGGATCGTCGGCGACTGCGCCTCGGTGCTCGCCGACATGCTGGAGGCGTGGCGCGCCGTGCCGTCGCGGCCCGACAAGTCGAACCTCGATCCGTGGTTCCAGAAGATCAGCGCCTGGAAGGCGCGGGACTGCCTCGCCTACTGGCCGTCGGGCACGATCATCAAGCCGCAATACGCCGTGCAGCGCCTCTACGAGGCCTGCAAGGACCGCGAGACCTACATCACCACCGAGGTCGGTCAGCACCAGATGTGGGCCGCCCAGTACTTCAAGTACGACGAGCCGAACCGCTGGATGACGTCGGGCGGCCTCGGCACGATGGGCTACGGCCTGCCGGCGGCGATCGGCACCCAGCTCGCGCACCCGAACGGGCTCGTGATCGACATCGCGGGCGAGGCCTCGATCCTGATGAACATGCAGGAGATGTCGACGGCGGTGCAGTACCGCCTTCCGATCAAGGTGTTCATCCTGAACAACGAGTACATGGGCATGGTCCGCCAGTGGCAGGAGCTGCTGCACGGCTCGCGCTACTCGCAGAGCTACTCGGAGAGCCTGCCGGACTTCGTGAAGCTCGCGGAGGCCTACGGTGCCAAGGGCATGCGCTGCGAGAAGCCTGGCGACCTCGACGGCGCCATCGCGGAGATGCTCGCCCATGACGGCCCGGTGATCTTCGACTGCATCGTCGACAAGACCGAGAACTGCTTCCCGATGATCCCGTCGGGCAAGGCGCACAACGAGATGCTCCTGTCCGATTACCTCGGCGAGACCGGCGTCGAGCTCGGCGACGTGATCTCCGAGGAAGGCAAGATGCTGGTGTGAGGGCGGGCGGCCCGGCGTCACCGCCGGGCCGCGATCCGCCGCTGCGGCGGCGATGGGTCGAACGACGAGGACGAGGCCGGCGATGAACGCGATGAACACCCACTACCCCGATGCCGTCCGCGTCGAGCCGGTGAACCGGCACACGCTGGCGGTGATCGTCGACAACGAGCCCGGCGTGCTCGCCCGCATCTCGGGCCTGTTCTCCGGCCGCGGCTACAATATCGAGAGTCTGACCGTCTCCGAGACCGAGGAGGCGCGCCACATCTCGCGCATCACCATCGTGACCACCGGGACGAACGCCGTGATCGAGCAGATCAAGGCGCAGCTTGACCGGCTGGTGCCGGTGCATCGGGTCGTGGACCTCACGCTCCAGGGCAACGCCATCGAGCGCGAGATCTGCCTCGTGAAGGTGAAGGGCGAGGGCGAGCACCGCAGCGAGGCCCTGCGGCTGGCCGCCGCCTTCGGCGCCAAGACGCTGGACGCCACGCTCAACTCCTTCGTGTTCGAGCTGACCGGCGCTACCGAGGATGTCGACCGGTTCGTGCGCCTGATGAGCGTGATCGGGCTGGTGGAGATCTGCCGGACGGGCATCTCCGCCATGGGGCGCGGGGCGGAGCCGCTCTGAGCTTCTGGCGCGCGGCCAGTCGGTGCTCGGGGGAGCCGGAAGACGTTACCGGCTCTGAAGGCGACAGCCGGCTGGCCGTTGTCGCTGAAAACGCCGCGCCCGTATTCGTCGATCAAGGACCCCCCATGACCGCCCGCAACCTCTACTACGCCCCCGGCGCCTGCTCGCTCGCCGCCCACATCATCCTGGAGGAATCCGGGCTGCCCTACGAGGGCCTCAAGCTCGATCTCGCCGCGGGCGACCAGCGCCGGCCGGAATACCTCGCGATCAACGATCGCGGCCGTGTCCCGGCGCTGACCGAGGACGGCTGGGTGCTCACCGAGTGCGCGGCCATCATGCGCCATGTCGCCCGTCAGGTGCCGGAGAAGGGGCTCTGGCCCACGGATCTCCGCGAGCAGGCCGCCGCCGACGAGTGGCTCGGCTGGCTCGCCTGCAACCACCACGTGACCTACGCCCATGTCCGCCGGCCCGAGCGCTACACCGAGGACGAGAGCGCCCTCGAGGGCATCAAGGCGAAGGCGGCCAACACCTACGCGGACCTCGCCACCATGACCGAGGTGCGCCTGTCGCACGGCGGGTGGGCGGTGGGCGACCGGTTCAGCGTCGTCGACGCCTACCTGACGGTCTTCTGGTTCTGGGCCAACGGCCCGGTGCTCCGGTTCGACATGGCCGGTCGCTTCCCGGCCTGGACCGCCCATGCGCGCCGGGTCGCCGAGCGCCCGGCTGTCCAGGCCGTCTTCGCCCGCGAAGGACTGCCGCTCCCCCGCTAGCGAGGTGCGAGCGCGACCCCCCTTGCCGCGCCCCACGAATCGGCCTACAGCGCGTACCGTACGGTACGGTACGCCATTCGAGATGATGCAGGCCAGCGCGACAGCAGAGCGGGAAGAGCCGTCGGCACGCCAGCAGGCAGTGCTGGACGCCGTGCTCGGCCTCATGGTCGAGGACGGCGAGCAGCTCACCATGGACGCCGTCGCGCGCCGGGCGAGCTGCTCGAAGGAGACGCTCTACAAGTGGTTCGGCGACCGGGACGGGTTGCTGACCGCGACGGTGCGCTGGCAGGCCTCCCGGGTCCATGCCGGGAACGACAGCGCTCAGGTGCTCGACGGCGCGACCCTGCGGGAGCGCCTGCAGGACTTCGCCGTGACGTGGCTGGAGGTCATCACCGGCCCGACCTCGGTGGCGCTGAACCGCATCGCCATCGCGCATGCGGGCTCGCGCAAGAGCAATCTCGGCGGCATCGTCCTGGCGAACGGGCGCTTCGCGATCGGCGAGCGGGTGAAGCCCGTGCTGGAGGCGGGGCGCGCCGCCGGCCTGCTGAGCTTCGCCGACAGCGAGGCTGCCTTCCGCACCTTCTTCGGCCTCGTCGGCCGGGATATCCAGATCCGCCTTCTGCTCGGCGAGACCCTCGACCTCGACGGGGCCGGGATCCGGCGCGACGCGGGCCGCGCCGTCGAGCAGTTCCTGGCCCTGTACGGCCGGGCCAAACCCGACCCGAAACACCAAGTCTAAGAGGAGACAGACATGCGGGTGTATTACGATCGCGACGCCGACCTGAACCTGATCAAGGGCAAGAAGGTCGCCATCGTCGGCTACGGCAGCCAGGGCCACGCCCACGCGCTCAACCTGCGCGATTCCGGCGTGAAGGACATCGTCATCGCGCTGCGCGAGGGCTCCGCCACCGCCAAGAAGGCCGAGCACGAGGGCTTCAAGGTCCTGTCGGTCGCCGAGGCCGCCAAGTGGGCCGACGTGGTGATGATGCTGACCCCCGACGAGCTGCAGGGCGACATCTACCGCGAGTCCCTCGAGGGCAACATGAAGCAGGGCGCCGCGCTCCTGTTCGCCCACGGCCTCAACGTCCACTTCAACCTGATCGAGCCGCGCAAGGACCTCGACGTCCTGATGGTCGCCCCGAAGGGCCCCGGCCACACCGTGCGCTCCGAGTACCTCCGCGGCGGCGGCGTGCCGACCCTGATCGCCATCGCGCAGGACGCCTCCGGCAACGCCCACGACCTCGGGCTGTCGTACGCCTCGGCCAACGGCGGCGGCCGCGCTGGCATCATCGAGACGACCTTCAAGGAGGAGTGCGAGACCGACCTGTTCGGCGAGCAGGCCGTGCTCTGCGGCGGCCTCGTCGAGCTGATCAAGGCCGGCTTCGAGACCCTGGTCGAGGCGGGCTACGCCCCCGAGATGGCCTATTTCGAGTGCCTCCACGAGGTGAAGCTGATCGTCGACCTCATCTACGAGGGCGGCATCGCCAACATGAACTACTCGATCTCCAACACGGCCGAGTACGGCGAGTACGTCACCGGCCCGCGCATCGTGACGCCCGAGACCAAGGCCGAGATGAAGCGCGTGCTCAACGACATCCAGTCGGGCACCTTCACCCGCAACTGGATGCTGGAGAACAAGGTCAACCAGACCTCGTTCAAGGCGACCCGCGCCAAGCTCGCCGCCCACCCGATCGAGGAGGTCGGCGCCAAGCTCCGCGGCATGATGCCGTGGATCTCCGAGAAGGCGCTGGTCGACAAGACCCGCAACTGATCCGCATCCGCGCGGTCGGGCCCGGCCCGGCCGCGCACGCGCGGGGCCGGTCACGCGGAGGCGTGGCCGGCCCTTCGCGTTCCGGGTTGCCCGACACAGGGTGTCCCGGCCATAAGCCCGCCAGCGGTCCCGCGCGTACGAGGACCGGCAAGCGGAGAGGACACGCATGGCATCGCTCTATTCCGACGCGCACCGGGCGCTGCAGGAGGAGTTCGGCACCACCAAGCTCGCCGTGCGTCTCGACGAGGACTGGGTCCACGAGACCGTCCAGCCGGACGAGGCCGCCTTCATCGGCTCCCGCGACATGTTCTTCCTCTCGACCGTCGACCCGGACGGGATGCCGACGGTCTCCTACAAGGGCGGTCCCACGGGCTTCGTGAAGGTGCTCGACGACAAGACGCTTGTCTTCCCGGGCTTCGACGGCAACGGCATGTTCTACTCGATGGGCAACATCGAGGGGCAGGCCAAGGTCGGCCTGCTGTTCATCGACTTCGAGACGCCCCACCGGATCCGCGTCCAGGGCCACGCGACGCTGCTGCGCGACGACGCCCTCTTGGCCGCGTACACCGAGGCCAAGTACCTGGTGAAGGTCGCGGTGACGAAGATCTGGATCAACTGCCCGCGCTACATCCACAAGTACCAGAAGCTCGAGCAGAACAAGTACGTGCCGCGGCCCGGCCGCGAAACGCCGCTCGCCGCCTGGAAGCGCCTCGACCTCGCGGGCGACGTGATCAGCGATGCCGACAAGGCCCGCGTCGCTCAGGAGGGCCGGCTGGAGGTCGCGGAGTACGAGGCGCTGATGGCCCGCGGCGAGGCCTGATCGTCCATTGCGGCCGCCCCGCAGTCCCGGGCGGCCGGTGCGGAACTCAAATTGCGTCAAATCAGATTTTTCCGAGTATAAATCTGCCGTACAAAATACTAATAAAGCATAACTTCTGTGTTCTATAGTTTAATGGTCTAAAAAATTCTTGACGATGTGAGTGCCGAGCCATAAATTTCGTGCAGATTTTGCCGATCGCATCTTTGCTCGGACCGTTAAGATCATGGTTTCGCTCCCGCTGCGCGTCGCATTGATCTGCAGCATCCTGATCGCTGCGGTGTTCGCGGGTGGGACGACTTTTCTCGCCCGCCGAATCGACGCTTCCTTCGATGAGCAGGCCGCAGAGATACAGTCGGAGACGCTGTCGAACGAGGCGCGCGAGGTCCGCTTCCGCCTCGCGGTAGCGGCCAAGACTGCCGAGAGCATCGCGGCCTCCGCGTCGGCCCTGCGCGCCGGCCGCATCCAGGACCGGGACATCTACGACGCGCTGCTGCGCGAGCTTCTGCGCGCCAACCCCGAGCTGATCGCGACCTGGACGGGCTGGGAGCCGGACGCCCTGGACGGGCGCGACCGCGCGTTCGCCGGCACGGCCTCCTCGGACGCGAGCGGCCGCTTCATGCCTTACTGGAACCGCGGGAGCGGCACGATCAAGCGCGAGGTCCTCACGGGCTACGAGGCCGAGCCGGACGGCGCCTATTACCTCCGGCCGAAGCAGCTGAACCGCTTGGTCGCCATCGAACCCTACATCTACCCGGTGGCCGGGAAGGACGTCGTCATGATGTCGTTCGGCGCACCGATCACCGTGGACGGCACGTATCGCGGCACCGCCGGCGTCGACATCGATCTCGGGTCCCTGAACGCCGCCCTCGGGGCGGTGAGGCCGTTCGGGACCGGCTACCTCGCCGTGGTCTCGGCGAACGGAACGACCGTCGCGCATCCGACCGGCGCGGCGGCCGGGAAGCCGATGCACGGCTTCGACGCGTCGGCGGCGGACGCGGCCCGGCAGGCGATCGCGGCGGGAGCCGTGGTGGTGACCGACGCGCCGGGCCCGGACGGGGCGCCGTGGCGCTACATGGCGCAGCATATCCAGGCGGGCGAGACGCCCGACCGCTGGGCGATCGTCGTCGCAGTTCCGGTGGCGACGCTCACGGCCGCCGCCGTTCGGGCGCGCGCGACGCTGATCGGCATCTCGGTCCTCTGCGTGCTGATCGGGTGCGCGGCCGTCTTCGGCGCGCTGCACCGTCTCGTGGGGGCGCCGATCCGCGGCCTCGGCCGCACCATCGGCGACATGGCCGCGGGCGATTACGGGGCGGATGTACGCGAGGCGCGGCGCCGCGACGAGGTCGGACTGGTCGGGCGTGCCGTGCTGAAGCTGCGTGACGGCCTGCGGGCGCAGGCGGAGGCCGACGCGCGGACGCGGGCGGAGGCTCAGGCGGCGGCCGACCGGGACCGCAAGCGGGTGACCGCGGACTTGGCGAACAGCTTCGAGCAGGCCATCGGCGGCATCGTCGCGACGGTCACGGACGCGGCCACCGCGCTGCAGGCCACGGCCGGGGCGCTGGCCGCCACGGCGTCGGAGACCGCCGGCCAGTCGACCACCGTCGCGGCCGGGGCCGAGGAGGCCGCCGCCAACGTCCGGGCCGCGGCCTCGGCGGCCGAGGAGCTTGGCAGCTCGGTGCAGGAGATCGGGCGTCAGGTTCAGGGATCCGCGCAACTCGCGCGGGCCGCGGCCGACGAGGCCGGGCGCACGGTGCGGCTGGTGGAGGATCTGAGCGCGGCGGTGATGAAGATCGGGGATGTTGTGGCGCTGATCAGCGGCATCGCCGGCCAGACCAACCTGCTGGCGCTCAACGCCACGATCGAGGCGGCCCGCGCCGGCGAGGCCGGCCGGGGCTTCGCGGTCGTGGCCGCCGAGGTGAAGGCGCTGGCCGAGCAGACCGCACGGGCCACCGAGGAGATCGCGGGCCAGATCGCCCGCGTCCAGGCCTCGACCGAGCAGGCGGCCTCGGCGATCGGCAGCATCACGACGCGCGTCGACGAGATCAGCGGGGCGGCCACGACGATCGCGGCCGCGGTCGAGCAGCAGGGCACGGCAACCCAGGAGATCGTCCGCAACGTGACCCAGGCCGCCGCCGGCACGGGCGAGGTGACGACGAACATCGCCCGCGTGGCCGAAGCCGCCGACATGACCGGCTCTGCCGCCGGTCAGGTGCTGGAATCGTCCGCGGACCTGTCGCGGCAATCCGCGCATCTCCGGGCGGAGGTCGGCCGCTTCCTCGGAACGGTGCGCGCGGCCTGATGGTCGCCGTGCCGGCCCGCGCTACGGCGCCTTGCGGGCGACGATGAACACGCGCGGGAAGGCGAGCAGGCGCCGCCCGTCGCTGCGCGGCGGGTAGGCGGCGTCGATCGCGCGGGTGTAGGCCGCCAGGAAGCCGGCCCGCTCCTCCGGATCCAGCGGGTCGAGGAACGGCCGAAGCCCGGTCGCGCTGACCCAGTCCACGATGGCGGTCGCGTCCGCCATGCGGTGGTGGTAGGCGGTGCGCCAGACATCGACCTCGGCGGCGCGCGGTGCCAGCAGGTCGTAGTAGGCGGCGGGTTCCAGCATCCGTCCCAGGCGGCCGACCACGGCCGGATCGCCGATCGCGGCCGCCCAGGGACCGTCCGCCGCGACCGCGCGCATCAGGCGATGGGTCGGCTCGGCGAGGTTGTCGGGCATCTGCACGGCGAGCACGCCGCCCGGGTCGAGGAGACCGAACAGCCGCGGCAGCAGGGTCGCGTGGTCCGGCAGCCATTGCAGCACGGCGTTGGCGTAGATCAGGTCCGGGGCCCGCTCGGGTACCCAGGTGGCGGCGTCGGCCAGCGCGAAGGACAGGCCCGGCAGGCGGGCGCGGGCGCTCTCCAGCATCGCCGGGGAGGTGTCGAGGCCGATCACCTCCGCGTCGGGGAAGCGCGCCGCGATCAGCGCGGTCGAGTTGCCCGGCCCGCAGCCGAGATCGACGGCGAGCCGCGGTGCGTCGAGGGGCACGCGGGCGAGGAGCTCGGCGGCGGGGCGGGTCCGCTCGTCCTCGAAGCGGGTGTAGAGGGCGGGGTTCCAGTCGGCCATGGCACCCTTCCGTGAAAAGTCCTCAGCAGCCGAGCCGGTCGGCGAGGTCTGCCAGATCCCGCGCCGCGTGGGTGACCGGCACCGTCGGCGCGGTCTCGCCGCCGGCCGGGCCGTGCTCGTGCGGGCGAGCGATGTGGGCGGTGGCGAGCCCGTGGCTGGCGGCCGCCGCGAGGTCGTTCGAGTGGGCGGCGACCATCATGGTCTCTCCCGCCGCGAAGCCGAAGGCCGCGACCGCGTCGCGGTAGAGCGCCGGCTTCGGCTTGTAGTCGCGGGAATAGCCGGCGCCGAGCACCGCGTCGAAGATCAGGCCGTTGCGGCGGGCCAGGTCGGCCATCAGCCGGACATGCCCGTTGGAGTTCGGTGCCAGGAGGTGCTTCTCGCGCAGGCGTCGCAGCGCGTCCGGCACCTCGGGCCATGCGTCGAGCCGGTGCCATGCCTGGACAAGCTCGCCCCGCACGGCCTCGGAGACGCCCGCGAGGCCGAACTGCGCCAGCACGCCGGGCAGCGACTCGGCCTGGAGCGTGTCGAGGTCGACGTAGGGTCGGGCGCCGGAGCGCACCGTCTCCATCGACGGGTTGTAGCGGGCCCGCCACGCGTCCGCGAAGGCGCCGGCATCGAGGTCCGGCGCGACGGGCGCGAGCAGCCGCGACGCCTCGCGGGCGACGCCGGAGCGCCAGTCGACCAGCGTCCCGAAGACGTCGAAGACCAGCGCCCGGACGGTCACCGCACCGCCTGCAGGCTGGGACCGCGCCGGACGAAGCCGACGATGTCCTTGACCGCGTCGAGGGTCTGCGCCGCGATGGTCTCGGCCCGGGCGCCGCCGTCGGCCAGCACGGCGTCGATATGGCCCGGATCGGCGGTGAGGCGGCGCATCTCCTCGGCGATCGGCGCGAGGCTCGTCACCGCGAGGTCGGCCAGAGCGGGCTTGAAGGTCGAGAACTGCGCCCCGCCGAAATCGCGCAGAACGTCCTCGCGGGTGATCCCGGCGAGCGCCGCGTAGATCCCCACGAGGTTGTCGGCCTCGGGCCGCTCCTTCAGGCCCGCCACCTCGGAGGGCAGGGGCTCGGGGTCGGTCTTCGCTCTCCGGATCTTCTGCGCGATGGCGTCCGCGTCGTCCGTGAGGTTGATGCGGGCGTTGTCCGACGGATCCGACTTCGACATCTTCTTGGTGCCGTCGCGCAGCGACATGACCCGGGCGGCCGGGCCGCCGATCAGCGGCTCCGTGATCGGGAAGAACGCGTCGCCGTGGCCGTGCGCCGTGATCGACCCCGAGAAATCGGTGTTGAACTTCTGTGCGATGTCCCGAGTCAGCTCCAGGTGCTGCTTCTGGTCCTCGCCGACCGGCACATGGGTCGCCCGGTAGGCCAGGATGTCGGCCGCCATCAGCACCGGGTAGTCGTAGAGGCCGATCGAGGCGTTCTCCCGGTCCTTGCCGGCCTTCTCCTTGAACTGGGTCATGCGGTTCAGCCAGCCGAGACGGGCGACGCAGTTGAACACCCAGGCGAGCTCGGCGTGCTGCGGCACCTGGCTCTGGTTGAACACGATCGAGCGCTTCGGATCGATGCCGGCGGCGAGGAAGGCGGCCGTGACCTCGCGGATCTGGCCGCGCAGGGCCTCGGGATCCTGCCAGACGGTGATCGCGTGCAGGTCGACCACGCAGTACAGGCACTGCGCGTCGCGCTCCTGCATCTCCACGAAGCGCTTCACCGCCCCGAGATAGTTGCCGAGGTGCAGGTTGCCGGTGGGCTGGACGCCCGAGAAGACCAATTCGGTGAACGCGGCCATCGGCGCCGATCCTGAGCGAGGGAAGACCGGGGCTCCGCGCCGTCCGGGCGCGCGGTTACTCGCACCCGTAGGCCGGAATGGTCAAGGACGCGCTCACGGCTCCCGCGTGGGCAGCTTCGCGCTGGGGCAGAGGTCGACCAGGACGCAGCGCCCGCAGGCCGGGCGATGATGATGGCAGACCTTCTGCCCGTGCAGCATCAGGATCTCGTGATTGTCGTAGAGATCCTGCGCGCTCCAGTCCGCGGGGAGCTGCGCCCGCAGGATCGGGTGCGACGGGCCGACATCGACCCGCCTGCCGATCAGCCCGAGGCGCTGGGCGACCCGATGATGGTGGCTGTCGACCGGCAGCGCCGGCATCCGCAGAGTGGAGAAGGACAGGACCGCCGCGCTGGTCTTCGGCCCGACGCCCGGGATCGCCTGCAGCCATTCCCGCGCCGCCTCGACCTCCATATCGGCCAGGAAGGCGAGGTCGAGGCTGCCGTGCCGGTCGCGCAGGGCGCGGAGCACGTCGCGGATACGCGGCGCCTTCAGCTCCGGCCAAGTCACGCCCGCGATGGCGGCCTCGATCGCCGGCACGTCCGCGTCGAGCATCGCGTCCCAGTCGGGGAAGCGCGCCCGCAGCGCCTTGAAGGCCCGGCCGGATTCGGCATTGCGGGTCCGGTGCGACAGGAGCGACGAGACGAGCTCGCTGACCGGATCGAGGCTGTGGAAGTACGGGATCGGGCAGCCGTAGACCGGGCAGAGCCGCGCGTGGACGGCGAGCGCCTTCTCGGCCAGGGCTGGATCCGCGACGGCGGGGACCGCCTTGCGGCGTGAACGCGGGACGGTCGCGGATCTGAGGTCGGCGGCGGGCATGTCGGGCGAATCCGCCAGCCGCCGCCCCTGTTCCTGGCGGTACGAGGCAGCGGCGATCTGTCCGCATCGTCGGGTCCGCGCGCTTCCAGCGGAGAGCAGGGCGCGCTCGATTCCGAGGCGGTCGTCGCGACCGAAGGGCGCCGCCGCCGGCCCGCGCTCGCCTATTTCACCAGCGCGTAGATGTTCACGTCGAGACTGTCGTCGGTGCTGTCCTTGAGGTCAGTGGCGTACTCCTCCACGAACCGGTCCTGCACGACAATGTCCTTGGCATCGAGGTAGGCGGTCAGCGTCTCGTAGGTGCTGTCGATCGACTCGTAGGAGCCCTTATGGGCGAAGCGCAGCGCCTTGCCGGAGGGCGTCGTGCCGAAGCGCAGGCCGTCGGTCTCGGCTGGTGCCGGGCTCGGCGCGGCCGCCACCGGGACCATCGCCTCGAACTCGAAGCCGTCGTCGTCCGTGCGGGTGAAGACCGCGAGCGGCCGGCCGGCCGGCGCGACGCCGAGCTTGGCGAGGTCGGCCTCGATCCGCGCGAAGGCCTGCTTCAGGTTCGGCACGGCCTCCTCCCACTTGGTCTTGCCGGACAGGATCGCGGCTGGCTTGGCCGGGAGGGTTACCTCGTCGACGTCGCCGGGCTCGCCGGCCTTCTCGATGAGCGTGGGCCGGCCGGGGGTCCCCGTGCTCGTGGCCGGGGGCGTTGCCGCCGCAGACTGGCCCGCGGGCGGGGGCGCCACCGATTGCTGCGGGGCCGGGGCTGCGCTCTTGTCCGGGTCGGCGACCGGGTTCGGCGCGGTCGTGGTCGGCAGCGGGTTCGTCTGGGCCGGCGCGGGCGCCGTGGAGGGCGGCGGCGCGGGCTGCTGCTGGGCGGCGATCGGGCCGGCCGACGCGAGCACGAGGGCGGCCGAGAGGGCGACGAGCGGACGAAGGCGGATCACGTAGGGCGCTCCGGTCGAGGCCCACGGATGATCGCGCGGGCTCCCGCGGCGTAACCTAGTGGCGAACGGGACGGCCCGCGAGGGCGCCGCGGACGAGAGCCGCGGGTGCGGCGCATCTGCCACGCCGTGGCACCCCTCGCGCCGGGCAACGGCTTTTGCGATATAGCCCGCGCCTTCCTCCAACCGCGGGACCGCATGAGCGCACTCGCCCACAGACGCTTCCTGAAGATGCACGGCGCCGGCAACGCGATCGTGGTGCTGGACCTGCGCGGCTCCGCGGCGAAAGTCCGGCCCGAGGAGGCGCGGGCGATCGCCCAGGATCCCGGCTCGACCTTCGATCAGCTGATGGTCCTGCACGATCCCGTGAGCCCGGGCACCGACGCGTTCATGCGCATCTACAACACCGACGGTTCGGAATCGGGCGCCTGCGGCAACGGCACGCGCTGCGTCGCCTACGCGATGCTCGACGACCCGGCCATGGCGCGGCCGGCCGAGGGCGGCCGGCTCACCCTGGAGACCAGGGCCGGCCTGCTCGGAGTGCGCCGCGTCTCGGAGCGCGCCTTCACGGTCGATATGGGCCGGCCGCGGCTCGCCTGGGACGAGATCCCCCTGTCCGAGCCGTTCCCCGACACCCGCCGGATCGAGCTGCAGATCGGCCCGATCGACGACCCGATCCTGCACTCGCCGGGCGCCGTGAACATGGGCAACCCGCACGCGGTGTTCTTCGTGGAGCAGGATCCGGACAGCTTCGACCTCGCCCGGATCGGCCCGATGCTGGAGAACCACCCGCTGTTCCCGGAGCGCGCCAACATCTCGGTGGCGCAGGTGACGGGCCGCGAGGCGATCAAGCTCCGCGTCTGGGAGCGGGGGGCCGGGCTGACGCTCGCCTGCGGCACCGCCGCCTGCGCCACCGTGGTGGCCGCCTCGCGCCTGCGGATGATCGGCCGGCAGGCCAGCGTCGCGCTGCCGGGCGGCGAGCTGTTCGTCGAGTGGCGTGCCGACGACCACGTCCTGATGACCGGTCCGGTCGCGCTCGTCGCCGAGGGGACCCTGGCGCCGGAGCTGTTCGACAGCGCGGCCTGATGGCGGTCGAGACCCTCACCTTCGGCTGCCGCCTCAACACCGTCGAGTCCGAGGCCCTGCGGGCCCACGCGGCCGCGGACGGGCGCGACCGGGTGGTGGTGAACACCTGCGCGGTGACCGCCGAGGCCGGGCGGCAGGCCCGCAAGGCGATCCGGCGCATCGCCCGGGAGCGGCCCGCCGCCGAGATCGTCGTCACCGGCTGCGGCGCCGAGGTCGAGACGGAGGCCTACGCGGCCATGCCGGAGGTCGCGCGCCTCGTCGGCAACGCCGAGAAGCTGCGGCCGGAGGGCTGGTCGGCGGCCGCGACCGGCCCGGGCGCCGTCATGGCGGCGCGAACGGCCGAGCCGACGCGGGTCGAGGCGGTCGCCGGGCACACCCGTGCCTTCGTGCCCGTGCAGAACGGCTGCGACCACCGCTGCACCTTCTGCGTGATCCCGTTCGGGCGGGGCGTCTCCCGCTCGGTGCCGGAGGCGGACGTGATCGCGCAGGTCGAGACCCTCGTGGCCCGGGGCGGGCGCGAGGTGGTGCTGACCGGCGTCGACCTAACCGCCTACGGCCGCGACCTCGCCGGCCCGGCCCCGTCCCTCGGCGGCCTCGTGCGGGCGATCCTCCGGGCGGTGCCCGACCTCGCGCGCCTGCGCCTGTCCTCGATCGATTCCGTCGAGGCCGACGACGCCCTGCTGGCGGCGATCGCCGAGGAGGAGCGGCTCATGCCGCACCTGCACCTGTCGCTGCAGGCCGGCGACGACCTGATCCTCAAGCGCATGAAGCGCCGGCACCTGCGCGCCGACGCGGTCCGCTTCTGCGAGACGGTGCGGCGGCTGCGGCCCGACATCGTGCTCGGCGCCGACCTGATCGCGGGCTTCCCGACCGAGACGGAGGCGCAGTTCGCCCGCTCCCTCGACCTCGTGGTGGAATGCGGCCTGACGCACCTGCACGTCTTCCCCTATTCCCCACGTCCCGGCACGCCGGCCGCGCGCATGCCGCCGGTTGCGCCGGACGTGATCCGTGCGCGGGCGGCGCGGCTGCGCGAGGCGGGTGCGGGTGCCCTGCGGCGGCACCTCGACGCCCAGGTCGGCCGTCGCCTCACGGTGCTGGCGGAGCGCGGCGGCGTCGGGCGGAGTGTGGATTTCACGGCCGTGCGGCTGGCGGCCGATGAGGCGCCCGGGACGTTCCACAGCATCGCCATCGCGGGGCACGACGGGGCGCGGCTGATCGGCGCCTAGCGCCCGGTCTTCCTGGCCTGTCACGCTCCGTGCCGGCCCCGAAAGGACGGATGCGGTCCAGGCGCATGTTCAATCGTGCCCGCCGCCGTCTTTGCGAGCGGAGCGAAGCAATCCAGTGGCGCCAGGTCTCCCGATGTCGCGCTGCCCTGGGTCGCTTCGCTGCGCTCGCGATGATGCGAGGCTCACGCGCCCATCGTCGCCACGGCTTCGGCGACGTGCGGTGGGGGCGGCGCCGTCACCGTGATGGCCTCCCGTTTAGGATAAAGCGGGATCGACAGCGCCCGCGCGTGGAGGTGCAGCGCGCTCCCGCGGGGCGCGCCGCCGTAGACCGCGTCGCCCAGGATCGGCCAGCCGGAGGCGGCGCAGTGGACCCGGAGCTGGTGGGTCCGCCCGGTGACCGGCTTCAGCTCCAGCCACGTCCGCCCCCCGGCGCGGCCGAGCACCCGCCAGTGCGTCAATGACGGGTCGCCCGCGGGGTCGGCCTTCATCCACCACGAGCGCGGATCGTCCGAGCGGCGGGCCAGCGCCAGGTCGATGCTGCCTTCCTCCTCGGCGGGACCGCCGGCCACGATCGCCCAGTAGGTCTTGTCGACGGCGCTGCCGGAGAAGAGCTTTCCGAGCCGCGCCAGAGCCTTGGCGTGGCGGCCCAGCGCGAGGCAGCCGGAGGTGTCGCGGTCGAGCCGGTGCGCGGCCTCCGGCCGGCGGGGCAGACCGAACCGGAGCGCGTCGAGGTGGTCGGTGAGCGTCTCGCCGCCGCGGGGGCCCGGATGGACCGGCAAACCCGCCGGCTTGTCGATGACGAGCAGCAGGGCATCGCGGTAGAGGAGGCGCGCGCCTATGTCGAAGGCGTTGGACATCCGGATCGGCTAGAGGGTCGGTGTCGGCGGGGCAAGGTGGGGCGAGGACGCGATTTCATGGCGAGCGAGGAGAAGCCCGGCTGGTTCGGACGCCTGTTCGGGCGCAAAGGCCAGCCCGCGCCCGAGGACAGAGCCGAGGATCAGGCCGAGGACAAGCCCGAGGCCGAGCTTCCGGCCGGGGCGGCCTCGCCCTCCGAGGGGGAGCCGGACTTCACCACCGCCGCGGAAGATGTCACCCACGTCCCGCTGCCGCCCGAGGAGACCGGGGAGCCGGTCCCGGACGCGGTCGAGGGTGCGGACCTGCTGCCCGTGGAGGGCGAGCCGGAGCGCCCGCCGGCCGGCACCGCCGGTGACGATCCCGCGCACGGCGCCGACCCGGTCGATACGGGTGATATGAACCGCGAGCCGGTGGTGGAGCCGGCTGCCGACGTGCAGCCCGAGATTCAATCCGATTCCCAGCCCGACATCCAGCCGGTCGACAGCGCCGCGGCCCTCGCGCACGACGCCGGCGCCGGGCCGGACCGCGAGCCGGAGGCCAAGGGCTGGTGGAGCCGCCTCACCTCCGGGATGAAGCGGACCTCGTCGGCGCTGTCCGACCGGGTCACGGGCCTGTTCACCAAGCGCAAGCTCGACGCCACGACCCTGGAGGACCTGGAGGACGCCCTGATACAGGCCGATTTCGGCCTGGAGACCGCGATGCGGGTCTCGGAGGCCGTCGGCAAGGGCCGCTACGAGAAGGGCATCTCGCCCGACGAGGTCCGGGCGATCCTGGCCGCGGAGGTGGAGCGGGCGCTGGAGCCCGTGGCGGTGCCGCTGACGATCGACGACGCCCGGAAGCCCTTCGTGATCCTGACGGTCGGCGTGAACGGCGCCGGCAAGACCACGACGCTCGGAAAGCTCGCCTCGAAGCTGCGGGCGGAGGGGCGCACCGTGATGCTCGCGGCCGGCGACACCTTCCGCGCGGCGGCGATCGACCAGCTCAAGGTCTGGGGTGCGCGCACCGGCACGCCGGTGGTGAGCGGCGCGCAGGGGGCGGACGCGGCGGGCCTCGCCTTCGACGCCCTGAAGCAGGCGGGCACCGCCGGCACCGACGTGCTGCTGATCGACACGGCCGGCCGGCTCCAGAACAAGGCCGGCCTGATGGCCGAGCTGGAGAAGATCGTCCGCGTCCTGCGCAAGCAGGACCCGGAGGCGCCGCACGCCACGCTCCTCGTCCTCGACGCCACGGTCGGCCAGAACGCGCTCAGCCAGGTGGAGCTGTTCTCGCAGGCCGCGCCGGTCTCGGGCCTGGTGATGACCAAGCTCGACGGCACCGCCCGGGGCGGCATCCTGGTGGCGCTGGCGGCGAAGTTCGACCTGCCGGTGCACTTCATCGGTGTCGGCGAGGGCGTGGAGGATCTGGAGCCCTTCGCGGCCCGCGACTTCGCCCGGGCGATCGCCGGGCTGGAGAAGGATTAGGCGGCGGCCGCTCGAAGGTCTCAGGTGCGCGATGTCATGGACATCGCGCGCTCCGCGTTCCACACACCCCGGCGAATCCCGTCCGACGCTCTCAGCCGACCGTGAGCGCCGCAGCCGAGCCAACCGAGCGTATGCAGATCGAATCCGTCCCCCCGCACCGCCACCTGCCGCCGCTCGTGAAGCTGGCGCTGGAACTCGGGCCGCTGGTGCTGTTCTTCCTCGGCAACGCCTATTCCGAGAAGTTCGGCGTCGCCCCGGACCAGAAGCTGTTCGTGGCCACGGGCGTGTTCATCGCGGCGACCGTGGTGGCTCTGGCGATCCACTACGTGATGGTGCGCCGCCTGCCGATCATGCCGCTCGTGTCCGGCGTGGTGGTGGTGGTGTTCGGCGGCCTGACCCTGGCGCTGCAGGACAAGACCTTCATCATGGTCAAGCCGACCATCGTGAACGCCCTGTTCGGCACCGTGCTGCTCGGCGGCCTCGTGTTCGGGCGCTCGCTGCTGTCGGTGGTGCTCGACTCGATGTTCAGCCTCACCGACGAGGGCTGGCGGAAGCTCACCTTCCGCTGGGGCGTGTTCTTCTTCGTGCTGGCGGCTCTCAACGAGCTGGTCTGGCGGACCCAGACGGAGGATTTCTGGGTCAACTTCAAGGTGTTCGGCATCATGCCGATCACCGTGCTGTTCGCCCTCGCGCAGACGCCGCTGCTCACCCGCTACGAGCGCAAGAAGGCGCAGCCGGAGGCGTGACGCCTACTGCGCCGCCGCGACCTTGCCGGCCGCGCGGATGCGGGCGAGCACGCTGGAAAAATTCTCCGGCGTGAGGATGCCGACCAGCTTGTCGCGGATCACGCCGTCGGGCCCGATGATGAAGGTCTCGGGCACGCCGTAGACGCCGAAATCGATCGCCGCGCGGCCGCCGGCATCGGCCCCCACCGCGCTGAACGGCACGCCGTGCCGGGTCAGGAAGCGCTGGCCGGCCTCGGGGTTCGGCTCCTTGTAGTCGATCCCCACGAGCCGGATGCCGGGCTCCTTCGCCAGCCGCATCAGCATCGGGTGCTCCACTTGGCAGGGCGCGCACCACGAGGCGAAGACGTTGAGCACGGTGATCTGGCCCTTGAGGTCCGCGCTCGACAGGCCGGGCACGGGCGCGCCGTTGGCGGTCAGCCCCGGCACCGCGGGCAGGTCGAAGCGCGGGACCGGCTTGCCGATCATCGCGGAGGGGAGGGCGGCCGGGTCGGCGCCGGAGCGCAGGCGCAGGAACAGCACGGCGGCGAGCGCCGCGAAGACGAGCGCCGGCAGGATCAGCAGCAGCGAGCGGCGGACCGGCGGTGTCCGGCCGGCGGTGTCGTCGAGGGGCGCGCTCATCGCCGGTCCTCGCCGAAGCCCCTGAGGGCGCGCCGCTGCGCCCGGCGGTCGCGCAGGGCGTTGCCCACGAGGGCGACCATCACCACCGCCGTGAACGCGTAGGCGGCCAGGATGAAGCCGCCGTGAGACCCGAGATCCATCGCGGTCCTCCTAGACCGGCTGCCCGACCGGCATCGCGGCCGGTGTCGGGGTGAGGCGCGGCTGGGCGCGGTCGAGGCGCTCGGCCTCGCGGATCGTCAGCGTCCGCACCCGGCGGCGCATGATCTCGGTGCGCATCGCGTAGAGGTGCAGGGTCATCCCGCCGAGGGTCGCGGCGGCGATCATGACCAGCAGCGGGTGGAGCATCGAGGGATCGATGGTGGAGCCGCCCATGCGCAGGATCGAGGCCGGCTGATGAAGCGTCGACCACCAGTTCACCGAGAACTTGATGATCGGCAGGTTCACGGCGCCGACCAGCGTCAGGATCGCCACCGCGCGCGCGGCGCGGTTCGGATCCTCCAGGGTCCGCCACAGGGCGATGATGCCGCAGTAGATCAGCAGCAGGATCAGCATGGAGGTCAGGCGCGCGTCCCAGACCCAGTAGGTGCCCCACATGGGCTTGCCCCACAGCGAGCCGGTCACGAGGCAGATCAGCGTGAAGGCGGCCCCGATCGGCGCGGCCGCCCGCTGGGCGACGTCGGCCAGCGGGTGGCGCCAGACCAGGGTTCCGATCGCCGACACGCTCATCGCGCCGTAGAAGAACACGCCGAGCCACGCCGCCGGGACGTGGATGTACATGATCCGCACCGTCTCGCCCTGCTGGTAGTCGGGCGGCACCACGAAGAAGGTCTGGTACAGGCCCAGGGCCAGCACGCCGAGGGACAGGGCCGTCAGCCAAGGCACGAGCGCCCCCGACCACCGCATGAAGTGGCTGGGGTTCGACAGGCGGGTCCAGAGGGAAGGCGTCATCGCGGCAGCTGTCTCGGACATCGTGGAAGCGGTCTAGCCTAGGGTGCGGTGCAGCAACAATGCGGGTCGGCGGCGCAGGCGGCGGGGGGGCCGCAATGGCATCGTGCGCCGGGCCGGACCCCGTCAGGCCTTCGGATCCGAGAAGCTGCTGTACGACTGCGCCGACAACGAGCCGACTTCCTGAGACGTCCGCGACGCACGCGCTCTCCCGCACGGGAGCGGGGACCCGCGCCACGCCCGCACGTGTCCGACGATGACGCACGTCCGCGGCCGCAGCTTTTCGCGTCCGAGCCTTGCGCATCGCGGGCGGATTGCGCATATAGATGTGAACAAAAAGAGAACGGAAGAGCGTCCCCGATAAAAGCTGTGGACGACGCGACCTCACCCTGACGGACCGAGCGCCCCATGCGAACCGCCGACAAGCAGATCGCCGACATCCTCGTCCGCTACGGCGAGCCCTTCGGGGGCAACGTCTGGCGCGTCCAGGGGACCGCCGTCATCTATCACAAGACCCTGGAGCGCATCGCCGCCCAGGCCGGCATCGTGTTCGAGCCGCCGACCGTCATCCGGGCCGAGCGCGACGAGGCCGTGATCCTGGTCACCGGCCGGCTGCCCGGCGCGAAGCCCGGGACCGAGCGGGTCGAGTGGTCCATGGGCGAGGCGCTGGTCAACGTGAACTACCGCGTCTCGGGCAAGCAGGCGGCCTACGTCTACGCCATGGCCGAGAAGCGCGGGAAGGACCGCGTCATCCTCAAGCTCATCGAGCTGCACGGCCTCGTCTACTCCGAGGAGGAGGCCGACGAGTTCCGGGCCCATCAGGTCCCGGTCCGGGCCGTCGACGAGGATTTCGAGGAGGCGCCCGCCTTCGACGAGGTGACCGAGGCCGAGGGCGACCTCAAGCGCCGCATCGACGAGGCCGAGACCATCAACGCGGTCACCGACCTGATGCTGGACGGCGCCACCCAGGCCGTTCTGGCGACGATGCCGCCCGGCACCCGCGACGAGGTGCGCGACTACGCCAAGGCCCGCCTCGTGGCGCTGGGCTGGCCGAAGCGCGCCGGACGCCGCAGCGCCGCCTGATCCCGCTTCCACCCCCACCGAAGGAGACCGCCATGCATCGCGCGACGAGCCGCCGCACCATGAAGGCCCGCCGGGATTCCCACCGCGGCTGGAGCATCGAGACCCTGTCGTACAGCCCGACGCGGATCGTCCGCCTCGGCGCCGAGAAGGTCGCGATCCTGTTCCCTCCGGTCGAGCCCGGCGCGGCCTGGCAGCTCTACCCGCATCCCGACACGTTCCCGGGGCTCAACTTCGAGGGGCTGCCCGAGCCGCTGCGCCCCGAATTCCTCGCCTTCCCGGACCTTCCGGAGGTCGAGCGGTTCCTCGGCATCCGCGACGCCGAGCCCGCCGCCCTCGCGGCGTGACGCGGGCGATCAGAGCGCCGGCCACGGCGCGCCGCGATGGAGCACCTCGGCCTCGTCGGTGAAGGTGCCGTCGGGGCTGTGCAGGACGAGGGGCGGCAGCAGGCTCGGCAAGGCGCGGCTGCCGCGGGTCGCCGCGATCAGCACGCGGATCGCGGGCACGTCGCCGCGGGGATGGACCGGGCGGATCGCCAGCCCGCCGTAGCGGCCCCGGAGGGCGTCGAGGCAGGCCGGGAGGGCGTCCGCCCGGTGGATGAGGCCGAGGCGCCCGCCGGGCCGCAGGATCGCCGTGCAGGCGCGGATCCAGGCGTCGAGATCGCCGCCCGCGAAGGTGTGGGCGGCGGCGCGGCCCGGATGCGGCGAGGCGCGGTGATCGCCGGCCGCGAAGAACGGCGGGTTGGTGAGCACGACGTCGAAACTGTCCGGCAGCAGACCGGCGGCGCGGCGTTCCGCCGCGGGTGCCAGCACGTCGGCGACCACGATCCGCGCGTCGATGCCGTTGAGGGCCGCGTTGGCGCGGGCCAGATCGGCGAGTGCCGGGTCGCGCTCGACCAGGGTCGGCCGGAGCCCCGGCGCCAGGGCCGCGCAGGCGAGGCCGACGGCGCCGGTCCCGGCGCCGACGTCGCAGAGCCGGTCCCCGGCGCGCGGCGCGAGCAGCCGGGCGAGCAGCACCGCGTCGGTCCCGGCGCGGTGCGCCCCCCGCGGCGGCTGGTGCAGGCGCAGGCGGCCGCCGAGGAAGGGATCGGCGCCGCTGTCGGCCTCGGCGGTCACGGCTGGCGCAGCTCGTGGGCGATGCCGGCATCGGTCAGCAGGCGGCGGGCCTGGGCCTCGTGGTCGCGCGGCACGAGGAGGCGCTGACCGAAGACGCCGATCGACCCCTCCATCAGGCTCATGTGACTGTCGGCCACGAGGACCGGGATCTCGGCCGCCTCGAGGACCGAGCGGGCGAACCCGATCAGCACGACGTCGTTGGCCCGGATCAGCTCGATCATCGCGGCGCGGCTCCGGAACAGGCGGGGATCGGCGGTTTCGTCGCGTGAGATCCGCGCTGGCGACACCCCATATCCGGCCGGCGACGATGTTGCGGCGCCGCGGGGCGCGTGCGAAGGGATCGCCCGCCCCCTGCGGGGCGACCGGTCTGGAGGTCACGGATCTTGGGTATGGCCCTCTCCATCGAGAATCCGAAGCCCGAGGCGGAGGCGGGGCTCAACGACCTCGTCGCGCTGGTGGCCGACGGCATGGCGCGGGTCAACACCACGATCCTGTCGCGGACGGGATCGGACGTGGCGATGATCCCCGAGGTCGCCAACCACCTGATCGCCTCCGGCGGCAAGCGCCTGCGCCCGATCCTGACGCTGGCCTGCGCCCGGCTCTGCGGCTACGCGGGCGCCACCGACGGCGACGTGAAGCTCGCCGCCAGCGTCGAGTTCATGCACACCGCCACGCTCCTCCACGACGACGTGGTCGACGAGAGCGACATGCGCCGCGGCCGCGTCGCGGCCCGGATCAAGTGGGGCAACGAGGCCTCCGTGCTGGTCGGCGACTTCCTGCTCGGCCAGGCCTTCCGGATGATGGTGGAGGTCGGCTCGCTCAAGGCGCTCGACATCCTCTCGGCCGCCGCCACGGTGATCGCCGAGGGCGAGGTGATGCAGCTCACCAACGCCAAGAACCTGGAGACCGACGAGGCCGCCTACCTCGCGGTGATCCGCGGCAAGACCGCCGAGCTGTTCGCCGCCGCCTGCGAGGTCGGGCCGGTGCTCGCCGGCCGGCCCGAGTCCGAGCAGGCGGCCGCCCGGTCCTACGGGATGAATCTCGGCATCGCCTTCCAGCTGATCGACGACGTGCTCGACTACGGCGGCACCTCCGCGGAGCTCGGCAAGAACGTCGGCGACGATTTCCGCGAGGGCAAGATCACCCTGCCGATCGTGCTGGCCTATCGCCGGGCCAGCGAGGGCGAGCGCGGCTTCTGGCGGCGCACCCTGCAGCAGGGCGAGATCGGCGAGACCGACCTGGAGACCGCCCTCGACCTCCTGCAGCGCCACGGCGCCCTGGAGGAGACCGTGGCCCGCGCCCACCATTACGGCGCCGAGGCCCGGGCCGCCCTCGACATCTTCCCGGACGGGCCCGTCAAGGCGGCGCTCCTCGGGGCCGTCGAGTTCTGCGTGGCGCGGGCGCGCTGAGGGCGGGCGCCCTCGGCTCCCGCGTCGACGGCCATCGACCTCCGCCAGCTTGACGGCGCGCGTCGGCCTCACCGCGTCACGGGCCCGAGGGCCTCGGTGAGGGCGGGGGCGAGGTCGCGCAGCTCCGCGAGATGCGCGTCCGTGAGGGTCCGCAGCAGGGCCTCGGCGCGCGGCGTCAGCGACAGCTCGCTGCGACGCCTGTCCTCGACGGCGCGGGTCTTGGTCAGCAGGCCGGCCTCGACCATGCGGGACACCAGCTCGGCCGCGCTGTGGGGGGCGATGAGCAGCTGCTCGGCCAGCAGGCCGACCGTGGCGGGCGCGCGCCCGACGTGGCCCGCGAGCGTCAGCAGCGCCTGATGCTGCTGCGGCGGCAGCCCCGCCCGGGCCGCGGCGGCCTCGCTGAACGCCAGGAAGCGGCGGAGACGGAATCGGAAATCCGCCAGCGCCGCGTACTGCTCCCGCGACAGTGCCGCCGTTCCGGGGGCATCGGCCTCCATGATCGCCTCCGTGGTGAATCGTCCGAGCCGCCGATGCTGCGTCGTATCGGCAGTCCTGTCCCGGCTGCAACGGTCGAGTCATTGTCGAATATATCGGATCACGACATAAGTGCCGCCGCGACGAAAGGAGGCCCTGATGATCGGCGGGACTGGGAGCGGGAGCGGGGACGGCAGGCCGTCGCGGCGGGCGCTGGGAGATTTCAGCGCGGACCGGCGGGTCCTGACGCTGGCCGGCATGGCGGTCGTCACCGGGACCGCCGCCAGCGGCACCGCCTGGATCCTGATCACGCTGATCGGCCTCGTGACCAACCTCGCTTGGTACGGCCGGCTCGACGCCGACCTGACCTCCCTGGCAGGCGCGGCGCCAGGGCCCTGGATGGTGGCGATCCCGGTGATCGGGGCGCTGATCGTCGGCGCCATGGCGCGCTACGGCTCGGAGAAGATCCGCGGCCACGGGATCCCGGAGGCGATGGAGGCGATCCTGATCGGCAGCAGCCGGATGTCGCCCAAGGTCGCCGTGCTCAAGCCGCTCTCCTCGGCGGTGGCGATCGGCACCGGCGGCCCGTTCGGCGCCGAGGGGCCGATCATCGTGACGGGCGGCGCGGTCGGCTCGCTCTTCGCCCAGTTTTTCCATCTCAGCGCCGCCGAGCGGAAGACCCTGCTGGTGGCGGGCGCGGCGGCCGGCATGACCGCCATCTTCGGGACGCCCGTGGCGGCCGTGCTGCTCGCCGTGGAGGTCCTGCTGTTCGAGTGGCGGCCGCGCAGCCTCGTCCCGGTGACCGTCGGGGCGGTCACCGCGGCCTGCTGGCGGCCGGCCCTGTTCGGCGCCGGCCCGCTCTTCCCCTTCGCCGACAATCCGGCCCTGCCCTGGTGGGGGCTGCCCGCCTGCGCGCTGCTCGGGGTCGCCTGCGGCCTGCTGTCGGGGGCGCTGACCCGGGCGCTCTACGCGCTGGAGGACGGTTTCGGGCGGCTTCCCCTCCACTGGATGTGGTGGCCCGCCCTCGGCGCCGTCGTGGTCGGGCTGGGCGGCCTCGTGGAGCCCCGGGCGCTCGGCGTCGGCTACGACGTCATCCACGACCTGCTATCCGGCCACATGCTGGCGAGCGCCGTCGTGCTGATCCTCGTGGTGAAGGCGGTGATCTGGCTCGCCGCCCTGTCGTCGGGCACGTCCGGAGGCGTGCTCGCGCCGCTGCTGATCCTCGGCGGCGCCGTCGGCTGGCTGATCGGCCTCCTCTTGCCGGGCGCCCACGGCTTCTGGGCGCTCATCGGCATGGCGGCGATGCTTGGCGGCACCTTGCCGGCGCCGCTGACCGGCGTCGTCTTCGCCGTCGAGGTGACCGGCGACGTCGCCGCCCTGGCGCCGCTGCTCGCCGCCACCATGGCGGCCTACGCGGTGACCGTGCTCCTCCTCAAGCGCTCGATCCTGACCGAGAAGATCGCCCGGCGCGGGCAGCACGTGACCCGGGAATACGGGATCGATCCCTACGAACTCGCCCGGGTCGAGGCGGTGATGACCCGCACGGTCGAGACCCTCGACGCGGACCTGCCCCTGGCCGACGCCCTCGCGGCGATCGAGACCGGTGCCCACCACGCCTATCCGGTGGTCGACGGCGCGGGCCGGCCCGTGGGCCTCGTCTCGCGCAGCGACGCCCTGCGCTGGACCCTGGAGGAGCGCGACGGCGGGGACGAGGCGGGCACCCTCGGCGAGCGCGTCTCGGACGCCGATCTCGCCGTCGTCCATCCGGGCGACGTGGTCTCGCACGCCCTCGACGTGATGCTGTCGGCCGGGCAGGGGCGCCTGCCGGTCACCGATCCGCGCACCGGCGGCCTCGTCGGGCTCCTGACCCGAAAGGACCTGCTCCAGGTGCGCGCCACCGTAGTTCGGGCCGAAGCCGAGCGTCGCGCGTTCTACCGGAAGGGGCGGGGTGAGCGGCGCGCGCGGATGGAAGCATGACCCTGGACCTGCACCGTCCCGGCCGGACCACCCGCCTCGATCGGCTCGCGCCGGGCAGCGTCTACCTGATCGCCGGCCGGGACGGGCCGGATCTCGCCCTCGTCGTGCAGCGTGAGGGACGTCGGGAGGCCCTGCTGCTGAACCGCCGTCACGCGGTCGATGGCCACCTGCGGGTCGCGTCCGAGATCGCTCCCGAGGCCGACGTGCTGGCGCTGCCGGGGGCCGTCCTGGCGCCGAGCGGCGCCCTCGCGGACGTCGCCTACGGCGTCACCGCCGCTCCGGCCGCGCTCCACCTCGGCGACGGCCGGGCGTATCTGCGCGGACGCATCTCGGACGGCCGACTCGCGACCTTCGATGTCGGGACCGGTCGGGCCAGCGCGATCGATCCCGGCGACCTGCCGCGGGCACGCGGCTGGCGCGTGATGGTGCCCGAGGGCCGCGGCGTCGTGACGGTGTACGAGGCGGAGCCCGGCTGAACGCCGCCCGCGGGCCGGGTCAGCGCAGGAAGGTCGGCGCCACCCACCATCCCGGATGGGCGGCGCGCAGGGCGGCGGCGGCCCGGACGGCCGCGCGCCGGTCGGCGAACAGCGCGAAAACGGTCGCGCCGGAGCCCGACATCCGCGCGAGGCGGCAGCCCTGGGCGCGGAGGGCCGCCAGCGCGTCGCCGATCACCGGCGCCACGGTCAGGGCCGGCGCCTCCAGATCGTTGCGGGCCCCGGCCAGGGCCCGGAGCAGCGGGTCGCTCGCCATGGCCCGCGGGATCGTCGGGTGCGGCGCGCCCGCGAGATCCTGGCCGACGCTCAGGTCCAGCGCCTTGAAGACCGGGGCGGTGGGCACCGGAACGCCGGGATTGATCAGCACCGCGGGCAGCGGTGCGAGGCCGAGGACCGGCCCGATCGCCTCGCCCGCGCCGCGCATCATCCGGGCCCGCGGGTCGAGGCAGACCGGCACGTCGGCGCCGGTCTCCCGCGCCACCGCGCCGACGGCCTCGTGGTCGAGGGGCAGCCCGTTGAGGCGCGCCAGCAGGCGCAGGGCCGCGGCGGCGTCGGAGGAGCCGCCGCCGATCCCCGCCGCGACCGGCAGGCGCTTCACCAAGTGGAAGGCGCCCACGCGCAGGTTCGGCACCCGCGCGGCGAGCCCCCGGGCGGCCCGGAGGACGAGGTTGTCGTCCGTCGGGCCGGCGGGGTCGGCGGTGGGGCCGCTGACGGTCAGGCTGAGCGGTGCCGCGGGATCCAGCGTCAGGCGGTCGGCCGTGCCCGCGAAGGCGACGAGGCTCTCGAGCACGTGGTAGCCGTCACCGACGCGGCGGCCGAGGACGTGGAGCGTCAGGTTGACCTTGGCGGGGGCGCGATCGGCGAGCAGGGTCACGGAGTCTCGGTCGGGTCGTGGCGATGTGTCCCGAGGCTCTACAGGCTCGCGGCCCGGAACAACAGCTCAGCTGCCGCCCCCGCCGAACACCCGGTGCGGCCGGTCGGGCCGGGCGTCGTTCGGGCGGATCACGGTCAGATCCTCGGCGAGGTCGACCAGCCCGTCGCGTCCCGCGAGGCTCGACAGGGCGCCGGAGCGTGGGAGCCCCAGGATGCGGTGGTCCGCCAGGGGGCACGCCGCCGCCGATCCGCGCGGACCGCGACGCGCCGGCCTGCGGCCTGGGCGCCGCGCGATGGAGTCCGGGCCGTGGTGCCGGCGGATCCGATCCTCTAGGCTGTCGCGCATCATGGCGTTCACCGAATCCGTCGCCGCGGCGCTCCCGTGCCAGCGCCATCTCTTCGAGATGCCCGCCGACGTCAGCTACCTCGACGCCGCCGCCTGGTCGCCGCTGCCGCGGGCCGTGCGCGCGGCGGGCGAGGCGGGGATCCTGGTCAAGAGCCGTCCCTGGGACCATCCCCGCACGGCGGTCCCGCCCTGGGCCGAGCGGGCGCGCGCTGCGGCCGCCCGGCTGATCGGCGCCGGCGCGGACGAGATCGCGATCGTCGGCGCGGTCAGCCACGCCATGGCGGTGGCCGCCCGCAACCTGACCCTGAGGCCGGGCGGGCGCCTGCTCCGCGTGGCCGACGAGTTTCCGTCCCTGCGCTTCGCCTTCGATCGGCTGGCCGACCGGCAAGGTCTGGTGGTGGAGGAGGTGCCGCGCCCCCCGGACGGCGGCTGGACCGCGGCGGTCGCGGCCGCGATCGACCGGCCGGGCGCCCCGCCGCTCGCCCTCGCCACCCTGACCCCGCTGCACTGGACCGACGGCAGCCTGATCGACCTCGACCGGCTCGCTCCCGCGGTCCACGCCGCCGGCGCGGCCCTGGTGATCGACGCCACGCAGGCCGTGGGCGCCGTGCCGGTCGACGTCGCCCGGTGGCGCCCGGACTTCCTGGCCTTCCCGACCTACAAGTGGGCTCTCGGACCGTACGGTCTCGCCTTCCTGTACGCAGCGCCGCACCGGCAGGACGGGGCGGCCATCGAGGAGCATATCGGGAACCGCCCGCCGGCCGCCGGTGCCCGCCGCTACGACCGGGGCGAGCTCAACGATCCGGTCGCGCTGTTCATGGCCGTGACCGGGCTGGAGCAGATCGCCGAATGGGGCGTGCCCGCCGTCGCTGCCCGGCTGCGCGGGCTGACGGACCGCTTGGCGGACGGGGCCGCCGGGCTCGGCCTGGCGCCGTTGCCGGCTTCCCTGCGGGCGCCGCACATCCTCGGTCTGCGGCCGCCCGCGGGTCTGCCGACGGGCCTCGTCGATCGCCTGCAGCGGGACCGGGTCTACGTGAGCGAGCGCTCCGGCGCGCTGCGCATCAGCCCGCACGTCTGGGCGGACGAGGACGATCTCGCGCGCTGCCTTGCCGCACTGTCCGGGGCCTTCCGGGGGATCACCTGAGACGGTCCGGAAACGGACGCTCCGGCATGAGCGCCGGGCCGGGAGAGAGTCGCGAGACGATTGCGTGCCGCCGACCGCTTCCCGGCGCCGGCGCCCGGCCCGCGCGCCCACACGGAGACCGTCCACCCCCACATGACCGATTCGATGCCGCGTCCCGGTGATCGGCTCCGGCTCCCGGGCGCCGGCCGCCTCCGCCTGCCCGGACCGATGCGTGCCGTCCTCTCGGGGCGGTTCGCCGTGATCCTGTCGGGCGAGCTGACCCAGAGCCTGTTCCACTTCCTCCTCAACATCCTGCTGGTGCGCGCGCTCGGCGCGCACGATTACGGCCTGTTCGCCATCGTCTTCGCGGTCGGAGCGGTCGGCATCACCTACATCCGGGCCCTGGTGGCGGTCCCGGCGACGATCCACGTCGCCCGGAGCCTGGGGCGTCCGGCGGCGCTCGGCTACGACGTGATGTTCGGCTCGGGCGCGGTGCTGGTCTCCGGCCTCATGGCGGCCGCCGTCGGCCTCGTGCTGATCCCGGTGATCGGCCTCGGCGCACTCGCGGCCGGGGCCTTCGTGGGCCTCTACGCCTTCCGCAGCTACCTGCGGATCGTGCTCCTCGCCCGCGGCCGGCCCCGGATCGCCGGCCTGAGCGACCTGGTCTACGCACTCTGCGGCGGTCTCCTCGTCGCGCGCTGGCTGAACGGGGAGGGCACGGCCCTTCTCGATCGGGCCTTCGCGGCGATCGCGCTCGCGCACGCGGTCGCGATCGCGGTGGCCTACGCGGCGCTGCGCGAGCGGATCCGCTTCTCGCTGCACGCGCGGGCGCGCGCCCGCTACCGGGCCATCTGGCGGACCCTCGCGTGGTCGCTCGCCGGCGTCACCAGCCTGACGGTCCAGGGTCAGGGGCTGACCCTGCTGCTGGCGCTCCTGGCCGGGCCCGCCGCCTACGCGCCGATCGCCGCCACGATCGTGCTCTACGCGCCGCTGCGCATCCCCGCGAGCGCGCTGCTGAACATGATCCTGCCCGAGATCAGCCGGTTGCTCGCGGCCGGGCAGGTCGACGCCGCCCGCCGGCTCGTCGTCCGCAACGGCATCCTCCTCGGCAGCGGCTGCCTCGCCTACGGGGCGGTGATGGCGGCCGCCCTGCCGCTGGTCGAGGACATCCTGTTCAAGGGTCGGTTCGCCGCGCAGCCGATGGGCTGGATCGGGCTCGGTGTCTGGGCGGTGGTGACCGTGTCGCTGCTCTACGCGATCCCGCGGGCCTATCTCGAGGCCTCGGCGGCGTTCCGGACCATCACGGCGGGCGCGGTGGCGAGCGCCGCCCTCGGGATGGCCGTGATGGTGCCGGCGCTGCTGCTGCTGCCGCCCGCCATCGCGCTCGCCGGCCTGCTCGCCTCCGAGGTGGCGACGCTGGTCTGGTCGGTCTCGGCCTTCCGGACCCTGGCGCGGCGCCCGGGGTCGGCGCGACCCCTCGGCGCCGCGTGACCGGCCCGTCGCTCAGCGCAGCGCGAGCAGGGCCGGCGCCAGTCTCCGCAGCGCCGACGTCCGGCTGTAGACCCAGAGCGGGTTGTGCTGGACCACGTCGGTGCACAGGCCGCGCTTGAACTCGAAGACGGGCCGGTTCGCCGCCGGATCGATGCCGCCGAAATCGAAGACCCGGCAGCCCTCCGCCTTCGCCCGCTCCACGAAGCGCCAGACCGCGAGGGTCGCGGCGCCCGTCGCGCGGGCCCGCTCGTTCGAGGCCGTGTAGAAATCCGTGCAGCGGCTGTCCGACAGGTGCGCGATTCGCACGAGGACGCGCCGTCCGTTCTCGCGGACGTCGAGGAACAGCAGGCGCTCGTCCTCGGCCGCGATGTCGCGGTAGGCCTGCGGCTGCAGCGTCGTGGCGAAGCCCTTGCGCTCGCGCAGGGCCGCGAACATCGCGGTGAAGTCGTCGAAGGCTTCGAGGCGCTCGGCCCTGTCCTCGAGGAAGTGCGTCGTCACCTCGGGGTTGCGCTCGGCCTTGCGCAGGGCCTTGCGCCAGCGCGGCTCCATGCCGGCCTGGATGGCGTCGAGGTCCTGGGTCAGGTCGAGTTCGAGGGTGTGGTCGGGCGCGCCGATCACCGGGGCGAAGCCGTGCATCAGCAGCGCCAGCGTCGCGTCGCGGGTCTCGAACTGCTCGTAGTCGACGGCGAGGACGTCGAGCCGGCCGAGCGCGAGGTGGTCGATGAACGCGGCGAACACCGCCTCCGCGCGGTGCGCGCCCGCGGCGGTCAGCAGCGGGCCGCCCTGGACGTGGATGAACCGCGCCGGCCCCTTCCGGCGCGTCTGCCACTGGACGAAGGCGAGGTCCGCGCCGTCGCCGGACACGACCGCCCGCCGCACCTCCAGGCCGCGCCGCGCCTTGTAGGTGCCCCAGGGGCTGCCGCAATAGATGTTGGCGCCCGGGCAGGCCCAGACCCGCCGGTCCCAGTCCAGGGCATCCGCGGTCTCCTGAACCGCGAGCTTGGCCGCCATGTCGCTCCTCGTCCTCGCGCCCCGTCCCGGCCGGGCAGGGTTTCCCGCGCCGCACGCCTCATCGGTCAGGCGCCACCGCAATGCATCCTCGCGCGGCCGATCGTCCACAGGGTGACGGTGGCCGCGCGGGTCGGTTTCCGCTGCGTCGCGAGCGGGGCTCCGGTACCCGGGCGGCCGGGGCCGGTGAGGGGACGAGCCCGGGCCGGTCGTTGCGCGGCGCCGGCAGCAGGGCCGGCCGCGGCGCTTGGCCACGGACCGCGGGCGAGCAGGAGGTCGTCCCGGTAACCCCGAGGGCGCCCGCGCTCAGGGCGGACGCCTGTTCCGGACCGACGCCGGTCCTGCGGGGACGCGCGGGGATCCTAGGCGGCCGGTCGCGCCGGCGCGTCCGCGGCGCGGGACGGATCCGTCGCCGTCGGGCGGCGCAGCGTCGTCCGGACCATGGCCTCGATGCCCTCCGCCGCCGAGGCCTCCGAGAACAGGCTCAGGTAGCGCGCCCGGGCCGCCCGGCCGAAGTCGCGCCAGCGCGCCGGGTCGGCGACCAGATCCGCCAGCACGGCGGCGATCGGCTCCGGGCCGCCCGGCGGGACGATCCAGCCGGTCTTCCCGTCCTCCACCACCTCGGGCAGGCCGCCGATCGCCGTGACGAGCGGCGGCACGCCGTAGGACATCGCCTCGATCGCCACGCGGCCGAGGGATTCGGGCCGCTGCGACGGCATCGTGACCACGTCGGCCCAGCGGTAGAGGGCGGTGGGATCGGCCACGAACGGCTCGAGCGTGACCTGCGCGGCGAGCCCCGCCTCGGCGATCCGCCCGACCAGGGCCCGCTCGCGGGCCTCGTCCTCGAAGGCGCTGCCGACGATGCGCAGCGCGATCCGCCGACGCACGGGCTCCGGCAGGGAGGCCAGCGCCTCCACGAGGACGTCCTGGCCCTTGATCCGGCTGATCCGGCCGAGCATCAGCACGCGGAGCGGGCGGGCGCCGACGTAGGCGCTCCGATTCGGCTCGGCGGGACCCGCGATCCCGTTGTAGACGACCCGGGCGGTCGCCCCGCGGGGCAGGGCGTAGGCCCGCTCGGTGGCGCGCGAGTTGAACACCACGTTGGCGCCGCTCCAGCGGATCAGCCCGCGCAGGACCTTCAGCACGGCGCCTTCGGGGATCTCGTGGACGTGGACGATGCTCCGGCCGGGGACCAGCCGGGCGGCCAGCAGGTAGTCGGCCACCACGGTGGTGTTGATGTAGACGAGGTCGCTCGCGCGGATGCGGCGCCACGCACGGATCATCGCGATGGGCAGAGCCATCAGACCCAGGGTTACGAGGCGCGCCAGGTTCTTGCGCCGCAGGATCCAGAGCGGGGCGATCACGATCTCGCTGGCGAAGGGCTCCAGCGCGGCCACGATCGGCCCGCGTCGCGGCAGCACCACGTCGATCCGCGCACCCGGATGGGCGGCCCGGATCGTGCGGACGGTCTCGATGAAGCAGCGATCCGAGCCGTACAGCTCGAATCCCTGGTGGACGCACGTGATCCGAAGCTCCGCAGCGGCGTTGCCGACGGCCCGCAGCGCGGGGGCGGCAGCACGATCGCTGTCGCGCGCCGCTCTCAGTCCGAAGTTATCTACCATAAGATGATTTCTGTATTGAATAAACAACTAGCAGTTGTAGAGACCGGTCGTCGGGATTGTATCCTTCGGATCTACAATAGGGCCGACACATTGGAAAGGAAGTTTCATGCCTGACCGCGCACCGAAACTACTTATTCTCGGAACGCGCGGTATCCCGGCCGCCCACGGTGGTTTCGAGACTTTCGCGGAACGTCTCGCGCTCTACTTGGTCGAACGCGGCTGGCAGGTCGGCGTGTACTGCCAGAGGGATGTCGAGGCGGTGCGGGACCGCATCGTGCGGAGCACCTGGAACGGCGTCGAACTGATCACCGTGGAGATCGGCCTGCGCGGTCCCGTCGCGACGCTCGCCTTCGACGCGATCTGCGCCCACGACGCCGCGACCCGCGGCGGCGTCTGCCTCGTGCTCGGCTACAACGGCGCCGCATTCCTGCCCTACCTGCGGGCGCGGGGCGGGCGTATCCTGACCAACATGGACGGGATCGAGTGGCGCCGTCCGAAATGGTCGCTGCCCGTGCGCGCCTTCTTCTACGTCAGCGAGTGGATCGCCGCGTGGTCCTCGCAGCGGCTGGTGGCGGACCATCCCGTCATCGCCGACCACCTCGCCCGTCGCAGGCCGCGCGGCGCCATCGCGACCATCCCGTACGGCGGCGATCCCCCGGCGGCCGATGTCGGACCGCCGCCCCTCGGCCTCGAGCCCGACCGCTACCTCGTCTCGATCGCCCGCATCGAGCCAGACAACAACATCCTGACGCTCGTCGAGGCCTTCTCGCGCCGTGCCCGCGGCGTGCGGCTGGTGGTGCTCGGCACGCTGCGGGTCGGCAACCCGTACCATCGCGCCGTGGAGGCAGCCGCCTCGCCGGAGGTGCTGTTCCCCGGGGCCATCTACGAGCCCGGGCAGGTCCAGGCCCTGCGGGTCCACGCGCGGGCCTACCTCCACGGCCACACCGTCGGCGGCACCAACCCGTCGCTGGTCGAGGCGCTCTGGGCGGGCAACGCCGTGGTCGCCCACGACAATCCGTTCAACCGGGGCACGGCTGGCGACGGTCAGTTCTACTTCTCGGATCCGGACAGCTGTGCCGCGGCGATCGAGCGTGTGCTCTCCGACGGGGCCGCGGTCGCGGCGGCCCGCGCGGCGGCGCGGGCGCGCGCCGAGCAGTTCCGCTGGGATACCGTGCTGGCCTCGTACGAAGATGCGCTGCGCCGTGTCGGCGGCTACCCGCCGGCCCCGGACAACGCGGCGCGCGCCGCCGCGGCAGCGCCCGTCAGCGCCACGGCCGGTCCGGGATGGTAGGCCCCAGCCGCCGGTCGGTGCTGGCCGGCGTCCTCGCGGCGGGTGCGGGTGTCCGGCCTGTCCAGGGTAGTCCCGCGCCGGTCACCCTGCGCCGCGGCATCGCCCTCTGGCCCTGGTTCTCGCTGACCACCGAGTACCCGCCCCCGCGGACCGACTACGCGTGGCCGCCCTTCCAGGCCGGCCGGCCGGTGCCGACCCGCGACGACCTCGCCCGGATCGCCGGGTTCGGCTTCGACTTCGTGCGCCTGCCCCTCGATCCCGGGCCGTTCGTGGCCTTCACGGGGCCGCGGCGCGCCGAACTCCTCGGCACCTTGTCGGAGGCCGTCGACGCGGCGCTGGCGGCCGGGCTGCGCGTCCTGGTCAATGTCCAGGCGAACGCCGCGACCCACCACTACACGCCCGACGCGTTCTACGGCTCGGACCGGGCGCCGCTCTTCGCGGCCTATCGCGACCTCGTCGGAGACCTCGCGCGCCTGTGCGCGCGGAAGGGCACGGACCGCGTGGTCCTGGAGCCGGTGAACGAGCCGCCGCAGGCCTGCGGCGGCGGCGCCTGGAACCGGGTACAGGACGGGCTCCTGGCCGCGGCCCGCGCGGCCGCGCCGGCGCTCACCCTGGTGGCGACCGGCTCCTGCGGCAGCCTCGTCGCCGGCCTGACGGCTCTCGATCCGGCCGCGCTCGCGCGGTTCGCGCCGCTCCTCTACACATTCCACTTCTACGAGCCGTACCTGTTCTCCCACCAGGGGGCGACCTGGCTCACCGAGGAGCCGTTCTACCGCTGGCTCACCGCCGTGCCCTGGCCCGGGAGCCGCGGCACGCTGCGCGAGACCCTCGCGGCGGTGCGGGCGCGCATGGAGACGGACCGCACGGTGCCGCAGGCCGAGAAGGCGCGCGACCGCGCGGTGATCGAGGCGAAACTGCACGCGTATTTCGAGGCCGCGCCCGGCCCGGCCTACATCGCCGACGCGATGGCGCCGGTCGCGACCTGGGCGGACCTCTACGGGATCCCGCGCGGGCAGGTGCTGATGGGCGAGTTCGGCGCCCTGCGCACCGACGCCCGTTTCACGGCGTCCCGGGCGCCGGACCGGGCCGCCTACATCCGGGACGTGCGGCTGGCGGCGGAGGCGAACGGGTTCGCGTGGTCGTTCTGGAACCTGTTCGACGGCCTCGGCCTCATGGACGACGCGCACGTCGCCGATCCCGCCCTGATCGCGGCGCTCGGGCTGCGGGCCCGGCCCTGAGGCGGCCCTCGACCGATCCGCGGCACTGCGCCCACTCAGCCGCGGCGCGGAAGGGGCGGGAACAGGACGATGAGCATCAGGGCGAACTTGGCGAGCAGGGTCGTCTTGCCGGCGAGTCCCTCAAACGTGTTCACGAGGATCACGAAGGCCAGGATCGGGAGCCAGACGCCGCGCCGGCAATCCCGCGCGATCTCCGCGAGGTAGAGCCCCACCGCGATCACCAGCACCCCCGTGACCAGGATGCCGTGGTAGAGCACGGCCGAGATGATCGAGTTCTCGATGCCCCATTCCAGGCCGTAGATCCGGCGCAGCGTGTTCACCTGCAGGAAGTCGGGGGCGAGCAGGAGCTGCCGGAACGGGATCGCGTCGAACACCGTGAGCATGTCGACCCGGGCCTGCGCGCTGCCGCCGTCCGAGACGAACCGGTCCAGCAGGGTGTCGAAGAACCCGGCCGAGGCGAGGACCGCGACCAGCACGGGCAGCAGCGTCAGGGCGAAGCACGCGCAGGCCGCCGCCGCCAGCGGGACGCGGCCGGTGCGCAGTGTGCGGTTCAGGGACACGAGCCCGACAGCGCCGCCGAGGATCAGCGTCGTGACGGTGGCCGAGCGGCCCCCGAACGTGACCAGGGCGACGAGCTGGAGGACGATCATGGCGGCGCGCGGCATCGGCGCCAGGCGGCCGCCGCCCTTGGCCAGCGCCAGGATGTAGCACGCCGTCATGGTCGCGTTGGCCAGCGGGTGGCCCTGGAGGGCCGCCGAGCGGGTGTCGGACTCGAACGCCACGCCGTCGAACCGGTAGGGGAAGAAGCGCTGGCCGCTCGCGAGCTCGAACAGGCCGAGCAGGGCGTTAGCGAGCATCACGAGGTGGAAGATCGTCTCCAGCCGCCCGAGCGTTTCGGCGTCCCGATCCATCAGGAGGATCGGGACGAGGCCGGCGAGCACGAAGGTGTCGATGGAGCCGGCGAGGCCCGCGCCGCCCCGGGCCGCGATCAGCGCGAGCAGCAGCACGCCGCAGGCGGCCAGGAGCACGCTGGCCGGCCGCCGGTTCAGCGCCCCGGCCACCGGGATCACCGGATTGCCCGCGCGCATCAGGGTCCAGCCGATCAGGACGACCGCCAGGTAGGTGGCGGGGTGGATCTTCGAGGCGGCCGAGCCGGTGATCCCCTCGTAATTGAGGCCGAGCACCCACAGGAGGCCGCCCGAGACCCCGACGAGGAGCAGGGCCCAGACCGACAGCGCCACCGATTCCGCCCGCAGCAGGGCGCGCAGCACCGGACCCGTGCGCGCCGCCGGATCGTGGCGGCGCGCGAAGCCGGTCTGCCGGAGGGTCCTCACGCCTTGCGCCGGGTCAGGAGCAGGGAGCCCGAGATCGGCCGGCCCAGCGCCTCCGACGTGTCGACGAGGTCGATCAGGTCGCGCTGGCGCGTCGCGCCGTTGCAGGCGACGAGCAGCAGCCGGTCGGCGGCGGCCGCCAGGGGACCGAGCCGCAGGTTCTCGGTCAGCACGCCGCCGTCGACGAGCACGAGGTCGAAGCGTCCCTTCACGCCCGCGATGAAGCGCTCGACATTGGCGGGGGTCAGGGCATCGCGCAGGGGCTTCTCGGTGTCGCCGAGCCCGACCCGGCGGGCGCCGGAGGCCGGGTCCGTCCGGGTCACGGCGTTGAGGCTCTGCTCGCCGCGGAGCACGTCGAGGAGGCCGCCGGTGCCGGAGCCGTCCGCCCGCAGGTCGGCGTCGACGCGCAGGACGCGGTCGCCGCGCGCGACGGCGACCGCGGCGAGCAGCCCGATCACCGCCTGGCGCTCGGCCTCGTCGGATTCGCCCGAGGTGACGAGCAGCGCCAGGGCGTGGCCGCTCTTGCCGGAGGTCGCGGCCAGGTGGTCGAGGGTGAGGCTCGCGGCGCTCGCGCTCGCGCCCCGCGGCCGCAGGCCGGGCAGCACGGCCACCACCGGGGCGTTCGACAGCCGCTCCAGCTGCCGCGGCGAGAGCACGGTCGGCGCCAGATATTCCCGCGTCAGCGCGAGGCCCGCGCCGAGGCCGAGGCCGCCCGCGAGGGCGGCGGCGACCAGGATCAGCCGCGGAGGCCAGCTCGGATCCTGCGGCGGCCGCGCCGCGGTGATGATCCGGGCGTTCGAGCTGTCGATGCTGGTCTGCTCCTTGATCTCCCGGGCGCGCACCAGGAAGGCGTTGTAGACCGAGCGCGCCGCGTCGACCTCGCGCTCGAGCTCGCGCTGCTGCACCGACGACTGGGCGTTCACCGCCGACTGCCGCTGCAGGCGCTCCAGCTCCGCCGCGAGGGTCCGCTCGTTGGCCTGGGCGCGCTGGGCCTCGGTCTCCGCCGCGCCCGCGATGCGGTTCAGCTCGGCGTCGATCAGCCGGCGGACGTCCTGCATCTGGGCGCGCACCGCGGCGATGAACGGGTGGCGCTCGCCGAGATTGGTGCGCAGGTCCGCCTCCTTGGCGGCGAGCTCCGCGTACTGCCCGCGCAGGCGCTCGATCACCGAGGACTGGACCGCCTCCGGCATCGCTCCGGACCCGATCGCCTGCCCGCGCGCCTCTCGGATCCCCTGGAGCCGCGCCCTGGCGTCGGCGGTCCGCGCGCGCGCGGCGACCAGCCGCGCGTTCAGGTCGGTGAGCTGCTGCTCGTTCACGAGCCGGCCGCTCGACGCGATCAGGCCGTTGCGCGCCTTGTAATCCTCGAGCTTCTTGTCGGCGGCGTTGACGGCGCTGCGCAGCTCGTCGAGGCGGCCGCGCAGCTCGCCCGCGGCGCGCTTGGCGGCGTCCGAGCGGGCGTCGGTCTGGTCCGTCAGGTAGGCGCTCGCGATGGCGTTGACGATCCGCGCCGAGAGGTCGGGATCCGTCGTGGTGACCACGAGATCGATGACGAAGACCTTGTCGGCGCGCTTGACCGCGAGCCGCCGCCGCAGCTGGTCCAGCGCCCGGCCGCGGGCGTCGACCGGCCGCTCCGCCCTCGGCCCGGCCATCAGCGCGCGGAGCTCGCCGAGGACCCGCGTGACGACGCCGTCCTGCGGCGCGCCGAAGCCCGGCGCGGTCGCGAGCCCGACCTGATCGACCGCCCGGCCCAGCACGGCGTCCGACTCGATCACCTTCACCTGGCTCTCGACCTGCGCGATGCCGCCGTCCGGCGACAGCCCGGCGGGGTTGACGTCGTTCGAGACGACCTGGCGGTCGCGGGGATCGATCAGGATCTGCGCGGTGGCGGTGTAGAGGGAGGGCGTGATCAGCGCGTAGGCGAGGGCGAGCAGGCCGAGGAGCAGCGCCGTCCCGAGGACCAGCCGCTTGCGCCGCCACAGGATCCGCCACAGGTCGCCAAGCTCGGCCGTCGTGTCGGGACGGTTGGGGCCCGGACGCTCGGGATGGGCCGGCTGCACGGGGGTGAGCCACGTCGCGACAGCGATGTTATGGTCGATCTGTGCCACGATCGGTCACCGTCGTCTCAAACCTGGTCGGTCCCTCGCGGGTGCCTTCCCCACTGCAAGAGTCGCGCAGCCTCCTGACAATGGATCGGGACTGCGATCCGCGCCTGAGCGGCCCGGATGACTGGGAGCGTGGTAAATGAAATCCGCGCGGCGCGCTCCCGCACCCGCCTCGTTCATCGCGGCCCCGGTGTTGCTGCAGCGTGTCGGCGACGCGGACGCGGCGTCGCATCGCGGCGGGCCGCCGAGGGACCGTCCGGATGTCCCGCACGCCGCGCTGCCGCGGCGCCCTCCGGCCCCGACCCACGCGTTCGGACATCGGCGTGGATAACGCCTTCGGGCTGCTCTATTCCCCGATCGGATAAATTGTATTGGCTCTTGCGAGAGGCAACAATCGCTTCAAGCTGCGGTCTGTACTCTAATTCAGGTGCTCTGCCATGGAAGCGATCGGCGTCGAGGACCGGGGTGGCGGCCGGCGCGACGCCAGCGCCCGCCTGCGTCGGATCGCGGCCGCGACCGGCGTCCCGCTCGCGGCCTTCTTCGGGGCGCCGGCGCCGCGCCCGCTGGCCGAGCTCAGCGAGCTGATCGGCCTGTGGCAGTCGATCGCCGACCAGGAGGGCCGCAACGCGATCCTGGCGGTGGCCCGGGCGCGGGCCGCCGGGACGAAGGACGGGGCGGGCGGGCCGGCCTGACGGCGCGGCCCGCGGATTTTGGTGCGCGCGGCCCTGGCGGGATCGCGCCCGGACCGCTACATGATGGGGGCGGGGCTGCAGAGTTCGTCAGGAGCACTATCCCCGGGGCCTTATCGACTCCCTCGGGAGCTGTCCCTGGCCTCGTCCCTGGACTTGGCCAACACGGCGCCCACCTACGCTGTAGGTTTCCCGGGATCGATCCTCCAACGGCTCACGTGGCTCCGCACCCGACTTCTCCCAGAACCGGCACCGAGGCTCCGGACGCCGCCCGCAAGGCGGAACTCCGCGCCGCGGCCCTCGCCGCCCGCGACGCCCTCGATCCCGCGGACCGGCAGGCGGCCTCGACGGCGATCGGGGACGCGCTCCTCGCGCTGCCCGAGCTCGCGAGGGCCCGCCTGGTCGGCGCCTTCTGGCCGATCCGCAGCGAGGTCGATCCCCGGCCCGCCGCCGAGGGCCTGCGCGCCCGCGGGCAGGCCGTGGCCCTGCCGCACGTCACGCCGGACGGCCTCGTGTTCCGGGAATGGCGCGCCGGCGACGCCCTCGTCGCCGGCCGGTTCGGCCTCAGCGAGCCCGACCCGTCGCTGCCGCCGGTCGAGCCCGACGCGCTGATCGTGCCGCTCGCCGCCTTCGACCGGTCGGGGCAGCGCATCGGCTACGGCCGCGGCTACTACGACGGCGCGATCGCGCGCCTGTCCCGGACACGCCCGGTCCTGACCGTCGGCATCGGCTTCGCCGCCCAGGAGGTTGAGCGCGTGCCGGCCGAGCCGCACGACCGCCCCCTCCAGTTCGTGATCACCGAAGACGGCGTGATCCGCTGCGACAGGACCGCCTGACCCATGCGCCTGCTCTTCCTCGGCGACGTCGTCGGGCGTTCGGGCCGCACCGTGGTGTGCGAGCACCTGCCGCGGCTCCGGGAGCGCTGGCGCCTCGACTGCGTGGTGGTCAACGGCGAGAACGCGGCCGGCGGCTTCGGCATCTCCGAGACGATCTGCGACGAGCTGATCCAGGCCGGCGCCGACGCGGTCACCCTCGGCAACCACAGTTTCGACCAGCGCGAGGCGATGGTGTTCATCGCCCGCCAGCCGCGCCTGGTGCGGCCGGCGAACTATCCGCCCGGCACGCCGGGCCGCGGCGCCACGGTCGTGGAGACCCAGGGCGGCGCCCGCGTCCTCGTGGTCAACGTGATGGGCCGGGTCTTCCTCGACGCGATGGACGATCCCTTCGCTGCGGTGGAGCGCGAGCTCACCGCCTGCCCCCTCGGCGCGGCGGCGGACGCGGTGATCGTCGACGTCCACGCCGAGGCGACGAGCGAGAAGCAGGCCTTCGGCCACTACCTCGACGGCCGGGCGAGCCTCGTCGTCGGGACGCACACGCACACGCCCACGGCGGATCACCGGATCCTGCCCGGCGGCACGGCCTACATGTCGGATGCCGGTATGTGCGGCGATTACGATTCGGTGATCGGCATGCAGAAGGACGAGCCGATCCGCCGCATGATCCAGAAGACGCCCGGCTCCCGCTGGGAGGTCGCCGTCGGCGAGGGCACCCTGTGCGGCATCGCGGTGGAGACGGACGCGCGCGGCCTCGCCACGCGGGTCGCGGCCCTCCGCCTGGGGCCGAATCTCGAGGAGACCGCGCCGCAGTTCTGGGATTAGCGCCCTGTCCGGCCCGGTGGATGCCGGTTTGGCGTAAGGCGGTCGCAGGCCGCTAAGCCTTTTGTGCGGGACTGGTCTCGATCGGCCTGGGCATAGCTCCGCGGTGACCTTCCCGAGACTTGATCGCGTGCGGGCCTACCCCCACAGTGCCCCCCGAGGGGCGCCGATGGCCGGCTGCCGCGTGGTGAGATCAGGCTAGAACGATCGATGGCCGCCCGAGAAACCGGCGACGACAAGAATGGGCCGCTGGCACAGCCCGGGATCTATCTCGGGCGGATGGTCATCTTCCTGATCCTTGTAGGCTTCCTGGCCTTCATACTGTTCCGGCAGATCACACCGGCCTTCCTGGCCAATCCCGGGCTCAACGGGCTCATCCTCGGTGTGCTGCTGATCGCCGTCCTGATCGCCTTCGGGCAGGTCGTCCGGCTGTTCCGCGAGACCGCCTACGTCAACGCCGTCGCGGGCGGCGCGCAGGTGAAGAAGCCGCCCGCCCTGCTGGCGCCGATGGCGCCGATGATCGCCGCGCGGGCCGGCGGAGCCACCCTCCCGGGCACGACCGGCTACCTCGACACGATCGCGGTGCGCCTCGACGAGGGCCGCGAGATCCTGCGCTACATCTCCGGGATCCTGATCCTGCTCGGCCTGCTCGGGACCTTCTGGGGCCTCATCGACACGCTGTCGGCGGTCGGCGGCGTCATCAAGGGCATGCGCGGCGGCGGCGATGCCGGCGTGATGTTCGACGAGCTGAAATCGGGCCTCGCGGTGCCGCTCTCGGGCATCGGTCTGGCCTTCTCGGCCTCGCTGTTCGGCCTCGCCTCGTCGCTGATCACCGGCTTCCTGGAACTGCAGGCGGGCCAGGCCCATGCCCGGTTCCACAACGAGTTGCAGGACTGGTTGATGTCCGGCGCGGCTTCCCAGGAGGCGGTGCCGGTCGCGGCGGCGGCCGTGGCGCGGCCGGCCGCCGGCACGCAGGAGCTGAAGGAGGCGGTCGACCGCCTGAGCGCCCTGGTGGCCGAGGGCGGCGGCAGCCGCGCGGCGACCCAGGCGATGACCAACCTCGCCGAGGGCATCCAGGGCCTCGTCCAGCACATGCGCGCGGAGCAGCAGATGATCCGCGACTGGGTCGAGGCGCAGGCGAGCCGCGAGCGCGAGCTGAAGCAGGTGCTCGACCGGCTGGGCCGGGAGCGCGTCTAGTGGCCTCCACGGCGACCCGGACCCGGCGGACGCTCAACGTCTGGCCCGGCTACGTCGACGCGCTGGCCACGCTGCTGCTGTCGGTGGTCTTCCTGCTCACGGTCTTCGTGGTCGGGCAGTTCTTCCTGTCGCAGGAGCTGACCGGACGGGACGAGACCCTGGCGAGGCTCAACCGCCAGATCGCCGACCTCACCGACCTTCTTGCCCTGGAGCGGACGAACCGCCGCAACCAGGAGGAGGAAGCCCGCAATCTCCGCACGACGCTGGCCGGCGTCGAGGCTGAGCGCGACCGGGCCAAGGTACAGGCCGAGGCCGCGACGGTCAGCCAGGGCGCGGCGGGCACCCTCGACAAGCAGCTGGAGACCGAGCGCGGCGCGACCCGGCGGGCGCAGTCCCAGATCGACCTGCTCAACGAGCAGATCAGCGCCATGCGCCGCCAGCTCGCCGCCCTGGAGGACGCCCTCGCGGCCTCCGAGAGCCGCGACAAGGAATCCCAGGCCCGGATCGCCGAGCTGGGCAGCCGGCTGAACGTCGCCCTCGCGCAGAAGGTCCAGGAGTTGGCCCGCTACCGGTCCGACTTCTTCGGCCGCCTGCGGCAGATCCTCGGCAACCGGCCCGACATCCGCGTGGTCGGCGACCGCTTCGTGCTGCAATCCGAGGTGCTGTTCCCGGCCGGCTCCGCGACCCTCAAGCCCGAGGCCGGGCCGGAGCTCGACCGCATCGCCGGCGCGGTCTCGGAGCTCGCCAAGCAGATCCCGGCGGATCTGCCCTGGGTGCTGCGCGTCGACGGACACACCGACGCGCGCCCGATCAGCACGTCGCAGTTCCCGTCGAACTGGTCGCTCTCGGCGGCGCGCGCCATCGCGGTGGTGCAGTTCCTCGCCGGCAAGGGGATCCCGCCCCAGCACCTCCTGGCGGGCGCCTTCGGCGAGTTCCAGCCCCTGGAAGCCGGGGCGACCGAGGAAGCCTACGCCCGCAACCGCCGGATCGAGATGAAGCTCACCGAGCGCTAGCGCTGTCGGGCCGTCGCGGCGCCACAGGGTGTGTCGGCGCGCGGCCCGCGTCCGGTGACCAGTTTCGCGGCGATCTCGCTCCGCGTTCGCAGGTGCATGTGCCGATCAGGCCAGCATCCGATTGTCTTACGAAAGGTTCGAACACCAGAAGCCGGAAAAGATAGGCGGTAATTCCCCCGGCGGGCGCCGATTTATCCTGTGCGCGCCGCAGCTCTGCTGGATTAACGCATCGTTATCCTTGACGTCTCATGGTGCGGCCGATCCAGGGAGACCGTATCGATGTCGAAGCTCAGCCTGTCCCTGAACGCGGTTCGGCCCGGAGCCGACGATCACCCCCGGCCGCACGTCGCCCTGCGGGACGAGGCCAGCGCGATCGCCGCGGCCGTGCGGGTCTTCGAGGACGGGCTGACGGACCTGCGCGCGGGTGTGCCGGCCGCGGACGACGCCGCTTCCGCCGCAGCGGCGGCCGACGCGGCGACCGGCCTCCTGGCCGGCATCGCCGGTCAGACCAGCCTGATGGCGCTCCGGGCCGCGATCGAGGCGGCCCGCGACGGCGGAGAGGGCCGGGGCTTCGCGGCCGCGGCCGCGGAGGTCAGGGACCTGGCCGGGCAGATGGTGCGGGCGACCGACACGATCGTGGCCCAGGTCGGCCAGATCCAGGCCGCAGCGGAGCGGGCGCAGGATACCGCGACCCGGGGGCAGCGCCAGGCCGCGTCCGCGCACTGAGGCCGCGCATCCCGCGCCGGCGATCCGTCGCGCGGACGAGCGCCGCCCCGGGCGGCCCCGGGCGCGGCCCGGCTACTCGGCGACCGGCAGGCGCTCGCCCCGGCTGCGGGGCTCCTTGCCCCGCGCCGTCTCGTCCAGCGCGTCGGTAAACTGCAGGTTCGCGAGCTGGGCGTAGAGCGCGCCCTGAGCCAACAGGCTCTCGTGGGTTCCGGTCTCGACGATGCGGCCGTCGTCGAGGACCAGGATGCGGTCCGCGGCGCGGATCGTGGCGAGCCGGTGGGCGATCACCAGCGTGGTGCGGCCCTGCATCAGCGTGGCGAGGGCGGCCTGGACGGCGCGCTCGGACTCGGCGTCCAGGGCCGAGGTGGCCTCGTCGAGGAGCAGGATCGGCGCGTCCTTGAGGATCGCCCGGGCGATGGCGATGCGCTGCCGCTGGCCGCCCGAGAGGGTCACGCCGCGCTCGCCCACCTGGGTCGCGTAGCCCTGCGGCAGGGCCGAGACGAAGCCGTGCGCGTTGGCGAGCTCGGCGGCGCGCCGGACCTCCGCCTCGCCGGCCTCCGGACGGCCGTAGCGGATGTTCTCGGTGACGGTGCCGGAGAACACCACGGGGTCCTGCGGCACCAGGGCGATGCGGGCGCGTAGGCGCTCGGGATCGACCTGGGCGATGTCGGCGCCGTCGACCAGGATCCGGCCGCCCTGCGGATCGTAGAAGCGCAGCAGCAGCTGGAACACCGTCGATTTGCCCGCCCCGGAGGGACCCACGATGGCGATGCGCTCGCCGGGCGCGGCCGCGAAGCTCAGCCCGCCGAGGGCGGCGTGTTCCGGGCGGGTGGGGTAGGCGAAGCGCACGTCCTCGAAGGCCACCGCGCCCCGCGCCGGCTCGGGCAGCGGCAGGGCCGGGGACGGCGCGCGGATCGCGGGCTCCGCGGCGAGGATCTCGGTGAGCCGCTCGGCCGCGCCGGCCGACATGGCGAGATCGCCGTAGACCTCGGAGAGCTGGCCGAGGGCGCCGGCGCCGAACACGGCGTAGAGCACGAACTGCGAGAGTTCGCCGCCCGTCATCGTGTGGTTCAGGACGCCCTGCGCGCCGTACCACATCACCCCGACCACCGAGGCCGAGATCAGGAAGATCGCGACGCCGGTGAGCAGCGCGCGGGCCCGGACCGAGGCCCGGGCGGCGCCGTAGGCCTCCTCGGAGGCCGCGGCGAACCGGGCCGCCGTCGAGTCGGAGCGGCCGAAGGCCTGCATCGTCCGCACCGCCCCGACCGCCTCGGCGGCGTAGGCCGAGGCCTCGGCGAGCCGGTCCTGGGCCGCTCGGGAGCGCCGGCGCACGCCGCGGCCCGACACGATCAGCGGGAAGACGATGATCGGGATCGCGGCCAGCACCATCACCGACAGGCGCGGGCTCGTCACCACCATCATGGCGGTGGCGCCCACGAACAGGAACAGGTTGCGCAGCAGGATCGAGACCGAGACGCCGAAGGCCGACTTGATCTGCGTCGCGTCCGCGGTGAGCCGCGAGACGATCTCGCCGGACTGCGCCCGGTCGAAGAACGCCGGATCGAGCTGGGTCAGCCGGGCGAAGACGGCGCTGCGGAGGTCGGCGACGACCCGCTCGCCCAGCGTCACCACCGTGTAGACGCGGGCCGCGCTCGACAGTGCGAAGGCCGCGACGACGCCGAGCAGGGCGAGGAAATAGGCGTCGATCACGTTCGAGCCGTCGGCGGTGAAACCGTGGTCGATGACCCGGCGCATGGCGATCGGGACGACCAGCGTCGACGCCGAGGCGCAGATGAGGGCGACGAGCCCCGCGGCGATCCGCGCGCGGTAGCGCAGCGCGAAGGGGAGGAGCGGCCGCAGGGCGCTCAGCGGGGCTCTGGGTCGGCCGGCCGCGGCCGCCTTGGTCTTACGGGCCATCACGCCTCACGTGTTGTCGTTCTCCCGGTCCGCGGCGCTTGTGACCGGGGAGCGGCTGCGGTATAGGCCGCCGCTCATCCGATTGCGTGTGTTCAATGGCCGCGGGCCGCCACCACGGTCGGCTTGGACGTGCCGTTGCCACGAACCCATGGTTCGGTGCAACCGGTGACATCTTCCGCATTCCGGGCCGGGCGGCGCCTCCTGCGCTTCCCGCCGGCGTGCCAGACAGGGACCAAGGTCATGGCGAAGGACGCGGCCGCGAAGGCCAAGGGGACCGAGCACCCCGATTACCACTTCATCAAGGTCGTGATGACGGACGGTACCGAGTACCAGACCCGTTCGACCTACGGGAAGGAGGGCGACACCCTCAATCTCGACATCGATCCGCTGACCCATCCGGCCTGGACGGGCGGTGAGCAGAAGATGCTCGACCGCGGCGGCCGCGTGTCGCGCTTCAACTCGCGGTTCGGCAACCTCGGCAAGCGCTGAGCGCCGCAGCCGTCACGGCGACGCCGCGCACGAAAACGGGCGGTCCCTGGCGGGGCCGCCCGTTTTCGTGCGCGGCGTCGCGCGGTCGCGGGCGTTATCCACAGGACGGGTTTGCGAAGATCGGCGGGACCGCGACGCGAACCGCGCGTCCGGGCGCGCGAGCGGAGATGCGTCTTCCCCGACGGGCCGCGCCCGCGGTTCCCGTGGCCCGGATCGGCCGCTGCCCGCTCATTCAAAGCGCGGCCGGGCCGTCGTATCCTGCTCCGGTCACCCGCGCTTCGCCCGGACCCCGCGCCGGAGCCGAGGCGGGCGCCGCTGCCTGTCCGGGGCCAAGGCTCTCCGGACGCACTGCTAGGATCGAGATACGATGAGACGTCTTCTGCTGCTGGTCCTCGCCCTGGTCGGTCTGGCCGCCGCGCCGGCCCTGGCCGCCGACAAGATCAAGGTCGGCATCATGGGCGGGGATGCCGAAGTCCTCTGGGCGAAGGCCAAGGAGATCGCGGCCCGCGACGGGCTCGACATCAGCCTGGTGGTGTTCTCCGACTACCTGCTGCCGAACGAGGCGCTCCAGTCCGGCGACCTCGACGCCAACGCCTTCCAGCACAAGCCGTTTCTCGCCAACCAGGTCAAGGCGCGCGGCTACAGGATCGTCCCCGTCGGCGAGACGATCGTGACGCCGATCGGCCTGTACTCCAAGCGGGTCAAGGCCGTCACGGACCTGAAGGACGGCGCGCTGGTCGGCATCCCGAACGACCCGTCGAACGGCGGCCGGGCGCTCCTGCTGCTGCAGGCCGAGAAGCTGATCCGCCTGAAGGACGGGGTCGGCCTGCTGCCGACGGTCTTCGACGTCGTCGACAATCCCAAGCGCCTGAAGTTCCAGGAGGTCGACGCCGCGCAGCTGCCCCGCAGCCTCGAGGATCTCGACGCCGCGGTGATCAACACCAACTACGCCGTCGATGCCGGCCTGATCCCCGGCAAGGACTCCATCGCGATCGAGTCCAAGGTCGACAACCCCTACAACAACGTCATCGTCGTCCGCGAGGCGGACACGGGCAAGCCCTGGGTGCCGAAGCTGGTCCACGCGTTCCAGAACGACGCGATCCGCCAGATCCTGAAGGAGCAGTTCCCGGGCCAGTTCCCGGCGTTCTGAGCGTCGGGGCCGGGACGCCGGCCACGCGCGGCGGCGGCGCTCCCCGGAGCGTCGCCCGGCCCTCGCTCAGCCCTCGCTCATGCGGAAGGCCATCCGCAGCAGGCCCTGCTGCGCGGCTACGGGGCTCTCCACCGGCTGCGGCGTCGGCCGGTCCTCGGCGATCAGCGCGTCGAGGTGCAGGATGCGGCTGTGCAGGCGCCGGGCCCGGAGGATCAGCTGCTGCAGGCGCATCGGCAGCAGGTTGAAATCCTGCTGCTTCGGCGGCTCGGCGGTGCCGAGCTTGACCCGGTGCTTCTCCAGGAGGGCCTCGGCCGGGGTCATCTCGCCCTCGGCGACGGCGCGCTGCACCAGCAGCCACGAGGCGATCTGCATCAGCAGCGTGGTCAGGCGCATGCTCTCGGCCGCGTAGCTGAGCGTCGCGTCCCGGGACACGAGGCGCGACTCGTCGCGGCCCTCGCCGTCGAGATAGGCGGCCGTCTCCTCGACCAGGGTCATCCCGTCGCGGAACAGCGCCTTGAAGGCTTCCGAGTTGACGTAGGACCTGCCGAAATCGACCCAGTCCTGATCGTCCCGGAACGTGACATCGAAGCCGTTCATCTGCCTCTCCTGTGCCGTCCGACGGCCCGGCTCGTTCCGATCCGGGACGCTCCGTCCGTGGCTTTCGGACGACGCCGCAATCCTAGCGCCGATTGGCCCGGACAGCAGGGTTCATGTTTTTTTAACCTTAACCCGCCGCCCGGGATCTGGAGAAGTGCCGCGGATGGCGGCACCCGCGCTCAGAACGAGGCGCGGATACCGCCGAAGACGCTGCGGCCGCTCCCGGGATAGAAGGCGGCCAGCGCGGCCGGGCCGCCCGCCGTCGCGGCGGCGTTGGCCACCACGGCGATGTCGGAGACGTAGCGGGCGTTCGTGAGGTTGCGGGCATCCACGAACAGGGCGACGCCGTCGGCGAGATCGAGGCCGGCCTCGACGCCGAGCAGGGCGTAGCCGGGCACCCGCAGGGTGTTGGCGTGATCGGCGAAGGCGCCCTGCGGCACCCAGTCGAGCGACGGCGCGACGTGGAAGCCGCGCGGGTGCCGGTAGCTCATCACGGTGCGCAGCACGTCGGCCGGGATCCCGGCGATGCGGTTGTTGCCGAAGACCGGGTCGCCGACGAACCGGAAGTCGTTGTGGGTCCAGATCTGGGTCACGCTGAGCCCGTCGCCCGCCGCCGCGAGGTCGCGGGCGAGGTCCAGGGTGAGCGCCGCCTCGACGCCCTGGTGGACGGAGCGGGGGGTGTTGAAGGTGGCGGCCGGGATGTTGAGGCCGGGATTGGTCGCGAAGTTGATCAGCTCGTCGCGCAGGTCCGACCGGTAGAGCGTCACGTCGAAGGCGAGGCGGTCGACGCGGCCGCGGGCGCCGGCCTCGTAGGTCCAGGCGCGCTGCGCCCGCAGGGGCACGAAGGTCGTGCTCAAGAGGTTCTGCTGCACGAGGTCGGAGAAGTCCGGCACGTCCCGGGACCGGACGACGTCGCCGAAGATCTGGATGTCGGGCCGCGGCTGCCACAGCAGGCCGACTTTGGGGTTGACGCCCGCATAGGTCACGTCGGCGAAGCGCGGGTTCGGGTTGCCCGGCAGCCCGCCCTTGTCGCTGAAGGTCCGGTTCGACGAGAACGCCTTCGCGCCGGTCATCAGCGCCACGTCCGGGAGGAACCAGAATCGATTCTCGCCGTAGGCCTCGAGGCTCGAGGCGCTCTGGAGGGCGTTGAGCGTCTGCGCCCCCCGCTGCCCGCGGACGTTGACGAATTGCAGCGCGGAGTTCTGGCCCGCGAAGGCGCGCAGGCCCAGCACCACGTCGTCGCGGAAGCCGCCGAGATCGAAGGTCCCGGCCCAGTGCGGGCTGATCCCGTAGGTCCAGCCGTCCTGGTCGATCGCCTGGAAGATCGGGTGGTACAGGCTCTTGTGGATCGCCCAGGTGTCGACGTCGAGCTTGCCCACGTCGAGCAGGAACGAGGTGCGGTTCGCGATCCGCTCCGTCTCGACCTTGCGGGACTGGTTGCCGGTGATCGCCGTCGGGTTGGCCAGCGTCGGGGTCGAGAGGCTCTGGCCGAGGGTCAGGGTGCCCGGCAGCTTCTGATCGGTGAGGTAGGTGCCGAGATAGAAGCGGGTCTCGATGTCGGGGGCGATCCGGTAGCCGATATTGGCGTTGAAGTTCTTCGTGGCCTGGGCCTCGTGGGCGCGGAACCCGTCGGAATTGGTCAGCGTCGCGTTGACCAGCCCGTCGAGCGGCCCGTCGATGCGGGACATCTGGGCCTGCTCGCGGATCGTGCCGAAGCTGCCGCCGTCGACCCGCAGGATGTTGGGCGCCAGCGCGGTGTAGGCCGTGGGCGTGACGGCGTTGACGGCGCCGCCGAGCGTCGTTGCCCCGAAGGTGAGGGCGTTGCCGCCCTTGTAGACCTCCACCGAGCGCAGGGCGAGCGGGTCCACCTGATAGAAGTCGCCGCTCCCGTCCGCGAGGTTGAGCGGGATCCCGTCCTGCAGTAGCTCCAGCCCGCGCAGGTGGAAGGCGCGGGCGATGCCCGAGCCGCGGACCGACAGGCGCAGCTCCTGCCCGTAGCGCTCCTGCACGTAGACGCCGGGCACGTCCTTGAGCACGTCGCGGAGCGTGTTGGTGTAGCGGTCCTGGAGCGCCGCGGTGTCGACGAAGGCCACGGAGCCGACGGTCCCCGCGAGGGCGGCCCTCTGGCGGTCGACGCTCGGCACCGAGAGCGAGCCGCGGGTCTCGTGCGACGGCGCGTCCGTCGCGGCGGCGCCGACGACGCTGAGTTCGGACAGGGTGACCGAGGCGGCGGACGGTGCCTGGGCCGCGGCCGGCGTCGCGCAGGTGAACAGCAGGAGCGCGGCGCGTCGGCCGGCCCGGAACTGGCGGGGCATGGTGTGGGATCCGTGTCTGGCGATCGGGAAGGCGGGGCGATCGGTCAGACGACGGGCGGGGCGCGGGCTCCGAGGCCGGGACGCGGGGGCGCCCGCGGGAGGGCGACGCGCCGCGGCCGGGCGGCGGCGGCCGCGGCGGGTCGGGCCACCGGGACGGCGGCGACGGCCGACGGCCCGGGCAGGGTGGCGGGGCCGGCCGCGTGGCAGGCGACGCAGCAATCCCCGCGGTGAGGGGCCGGCAGCTGTTTGCCGGCCGGTGCCGGATCGGTCGGGCCGCCGTCGGCGAGGCAGAGGACGTGGTCCGGCCCCGCGGCGGCGGAGGCCAGGCCGCCGAGGACGCCCTGGAGCGCCAGGGCGTAGAGGGCGAGGAGCGCCACGATCCGGGCGAGCGCGCGCGCCGGCCGCGCGGGGGCGACCCGAGGGTCCGCGCGGCCGCGACGGCCGGGCGCCGCGGCGGCCCGGCCTCGTGGATCTGCTCGCGTCACGGCTGTCGCCCGGCGGCCGAAGCTCGGTCCCGGGCGGCTAGTGCTGGTGCTGGTGCTGGCCGCCCGGCGCGCCCGCGCCGATCGGCGCCACCGTGAAGGTCACCGGCACGGCGCCGGCCCGCTGGAAGGTGAGCGTCCCCGCGACGGTCTCGCCCGCCTTCGGCGCGCCGGTCAGGTCCTCGAACATGAGGTGATAGCCGCCGGGCTTCAGCTCCACGGTCTCGCCGGGCTTGATGGTCAGGCCGTTCGTGACCGGCGCCATCTTCATGACGCCGCCCTCCATCGACATGGAGTGGATGTCGCTGCTCTTGGCGAACGGCACCGTGGCACCCGTGAGCGTGTCCGGGGCGCTCCCCGTGTTGGTGATGCGCACGTACCCGCCGGCGACCTTGGCGCCGTTCGGCGTGGCGCGCAGCCACGGCGTCTCGATCGTCAGGTCAGCGGCCTTCACGGTCGTCGCGGCCGCGGCCGTCCCCGCGGCCGGCGCGCCGCCCGCCTGAGCGACCTGGACGATCCGGAAGGACGGCGCGGCCGTCTTCAGGTCGTGGGCGTCCTGACCGGCCTTGGGGATCTCCGACCAGGAATAGCTGCCCTCCGCGCAATCCTGCTGGACCGGGACGTAGACGGTCGCGCCGGGCTCGAACGTGCCGGCGACCTGCGCCAGGAAGGTGAACTCGTCGACCTGATCGTCCGGAAGGGAGCCGCCGCTCCACGTGATCGACGTCACGCCCTCCGCGGCCGTGCCGTGATGGGTCGCGTAGGTCTTGGCGTAGGGTCCGCGCGTCGTCGCGAGGGTCCAGCCGGGTTTCGGCATCGGCTTGGCGCCGATCAGGCCCTCCGGGATGGTGACGCTCACGCGCGTCGTCGGCTTGCCGTTGCAGCCGTGCATGATCTGGACGACGCCGCGATACGAGGCGCCGGGGGCTGCCTGCTTGCGTTCCAGCACCGCGTGGGCCTGCGCCGCGGAGGCGAGCAGCCCGAGGCCGAGGGCGGCCGAGACAAGGGTCTTCATGGGAGTACATCCGTCCTGAGGGATCCGAGAGGTGGTGATCGCTCAGGCGGTCGGCGGCCCCCTCGGGGACGCGATGGTGCCGGGCGGCGCGCGGGCGCCGACGCTCCGGTTGAGGGGCCAGGCCGGCCGCAGGTCCGCGGTCGCGACCCATCGGAAGCCGACGGACGGGGGGCGCGGCGGGAGCGCCGGGCCGGTGGCCTGGGCCGCCGTGCAGCAATCGCCGTGGTCGTGGGGGACGGGCGCGCCCGGAGAAGCGGACGCGTCGGCATGCTGCGCGCAGAGGCCGTCGGTCGCCGCCGGCACCGGCATCAGGCCGCCGAGAAAGGCCTGGAGCAGCAGGGCGTAGAGCGCCAGCAGGGCGACGACGGCCCGCAGGGCCGGCCCGACACGTCGATCCGAAAGGGCCTCGCCCGAATCCATGCTGCTCCCGCGCGCCGTCCGAACCGGACCGCTATGGCATCCCTGCCACACCGGCGCGACGATGGCTGTTGCCAGGGTGCCGCAGACGGACGCCGCGTGCGCTGGCGCACGGCGATGCCACATTCCGGCCCCTTCGATAGGGAGTCTTAACGCCATCCCGACACCGTGGCGCCCGAGACAATCCGCTCCCGTCACGACCTGACGAACCCCGGACCAGAGCCAGCGACCGATGCGCAAGAAGGCACAAAACCGGTTCCCCGCGATCCTCGGCGTCGCCGCCCTCGGCGCGCTCGGCATCGGCGGCGCCCAAGCCCGCGATCAGGGCAACTATGCCCAGGCCGAGTGGGCGCAGGACTACGCCTCACCCGCCGGCATGCAGGTGCAGCGCGAGACGGTGCCGATCCTCTCGCCCCAGACCGTGACGTCCACCGAGCAGATGGTGGAGCGCTACAAGGACATCGTCGCCCGCGGTGGCTGGCGGCAGGTTTCCGGCGCCGACCACCTGCGGATCGGCTCGCGCGGCCCGGCCGTGGCGGCCATCCGCCAGCGCCTGATCGTCACCGGCGACCTCGATCCGGCCGCGGGCGGCTCGGGCGTGTACGATTCGTATGTCGCCGCGGGCGTGAAGCGGTTCCAGGCCCGGCACGGCCTCAGCCAGACCGGCGCGATGACGATGGCCACTCAGCAGGCCATGAACGTGCCCGCCGACGTGCGCCTGCGCCAGCTCGAGATCAACGTCGTGCGCCTGCGCTCCTACTCGGGCGATCTCGGCCGGCGCTTCGTGATCACCAACATCCCGGCCGCGCTCGTCGAGACGGTCGAGAACGGTCAGGTCGTCACGCTCCACGCCGCCGGCGTGGGCAAGATCGACCGCCAGTCGCCGATCATGAACACCAAGGCGACGCAGATCAATTTCAACCCGACTTGGACGGTCCCGGCTTCCATCGTGAAGAAGGACCTGATCCCGAAGATGCAGAAGGATCCGAACTACCTCACGGACAACAAGATCCGGATCCTGTCGAACGGCTCCGAGGTCTCGCCGAAGTCGGTGAACTGGTTCTCGGACGAGGGCACCCGCTACACCTACCGGCAGGATTCGGGCGCCGACTTCAACTCGATGGGCATCGTCCGCATCAACATCCCGAATCCCTACGGCGTGTTCATGCACGACACGAACACCAAGGGCGTGTTCGGCGACGATTTCCGCTTCATCTCCTCGGGCTGCGTGCGCGTGCAGAACGTGCGCGAGTACATCACGTGGCTGCTGAAGGACACGCCCGGCTGGGACCGTCAGAAGGTCGAGGAGGCGATCGAGAGCGGCAAGCGCATCGACGCCAACATCTCCCAGCCGGTGCCGGTCTACTGGACCTACATCACCGCCTGGTCGACCCCGGACGGCATCGTCCAGTTCCGCGACGACATCTACAAGCGTGACGGCGTGAACGTGCCCTCGACCATCGGCGCGCCGACCCCGGTCGCCAGCGCCGAGCCGATGCCGCAGACCTTCGAGCCCGGCGACGAGGAGTAGTCGGACCCGCGGGCGCCGGCCGCTCCCAGCGACGCCCGCCCGTCGAACCCGATCCGAGGCCCGCACCTCTGCCGAGGCGCGGGCCTCGCGCGTTCGGGGCCGCGCCTGTCATCCGGAAGTCAAACGCGTCTGGTTGGCCGCGCAGGCAGCGTCCCGGATGCCGGTTGCCGGCCTCCCGCGGGACGCCGCGCCGCGAAGCCGTGCAGGAGCCATCGATGTCGCGCGACACCCAGCCCGGAGGCCTGACCCGCCGGAGCACCATGGCGGGCGCCGCCGCCCTCGGCCTCGTCGCGGGCCGGGCCGGTGCGCAGGAGCCCGCCGAGGCCGCCGAGGCCACCGGGATCGTCTCCGCGCGCGACGCGGCCGGCGGGGACCCGGTCCCGCTGCCGGGCGTGCTGGTGTCCAACGGTCGCGAGATCGCGCGGACCGACGAGCGGGGCCGATACCGCCTGCCGATGTCGGGCGACGGCGCGGTCTTCGTCATCAAGCCGCCGGGCTACGCCCTGCCGCGCGACGCCGACAACGTGCCGCGCCACTCCTACATCCACCAGCCCGGGGGCACGCCCGCCGAGCTGGGCCTGCGCTACCGCGGCCTCGCGCCCACCGGGCCGCTCCCGGCCTCGATCGACTTCACCCTGACCCGGGCGGACGAGCCGGACGACTTCGACGTCGTGCTGTTCACCGATCCCCAGCCCGAGAGCCGGTTCGAACTCGACCACGTGCGCGACACCGCGGTCACCCGCGCCATGGCGATCCCGGCCGCCTTCGGCCTGACCACAGGCGACGTGCTGTTCGACGATCTCTCGCTCTACGGCCGGTCCAACCGGATCGTCGGGCGGATCGGCCTGCCCTGGTACAGCCTGCCGGGCAACCACGACCTCAACATGCAGGCGCCGGACGCGCGCTACATCCGCGAGACCTGGAAGCGGGTGTTCGGCGCGCCGACCTACGCGTTCCGGCACGGCCGGGCGTGGTTCGTGATGCTCGACAACGTCGAGTGGCTCGGGCCGCCGGTGCCGGTGGGCGCCAACACCTACCGGGGCCGGATCGGCGACCGCGGCCTGGCCTTCCTGCGCAACCTCCTGGCCGAGATCCCGCGGGACGACCTGATCGTGCTGGCCATGCACATCCCCTTGCACACCGAGACCGGCCCCGAAGAGCCCCGCACCCACACCACGGACCGCGCCGCGCTCCTCGACCTGCTCGCCGGCCGCAAGGTGCTGAGCCTCGCCGGCCACACCCACACGACCGAGCACCACTACCTCGCCGACGGCCATCACCATCACGTGCTCACCGCCGTCTCGGGCTCGTGGTGGAGCGGTCCCGACACCCGCACGGGCATCCCCTCGGCCGACAGCCGCGACGGCACGCCGAACGGGTTCCACGTCCTGTCGATCCGCGGCACCGACTACACGACGCGCTACGTCGCCGCGCAGGGGCAGCCGGACGAGACCATGCGGATCCTGTTCGAGAGCGAGCTGCGGGCCGGCGCGCCCGAGGTGGTGCGCTGGACCCGGCCGGTGCAGGGGCTCCGGCCGCCGGTGCCGCAGGACGCGCTCGCCGACACGACCCTGGTGGTGAACGTGTTCGACGGCGGCCCGCGCACGCGCCTCGCGTTCCGGGTCGGGGACGCGACGCCCCGGCCGATGGCGCGCGCCCGCCGCCCCGACCCGTTCGTCACCGAGCTCTACGAGCGCTACCCGGAGACGAAGAAGAGCTGGGTGAAGGCGGTGCCCTCGACCCATATCTGGACGGCGCGGCTCCCGGACGACCTCGCGCCGGGCGCCCACCGGGTCACCGTGGAGGGCGCGGACGAGTACGGCCGCCCGATCCGCGGCTGCACGGTGCTGGAAGTCACCGGCGAGCGCGGCCGCGGCTGAGCACGGGCGCCGGTCGTCCGGCGCCCGCGCGGGTCACGCCGCCAGCTGGCGGGCGCCGTGGCCGCCCTCCTGGATCTCCTCGACGATCTTCGCGCAGAACGCGTCGAGGTCGCCCGGATTGCGGCTCGTGACGATGCCGTGGTCGGTCACGACGTCCTTGTCGTGCCAGCGGCCGCCGGCATTGATCACGTCGGTCCGGATCGAGCTGAACGAGGTCAGGTCGCGGCCCTTGGCCGCGCCGGTCTCGATCAGCAGCCACGGGGCGTGGCAGATCGCGGCCACGACCTTGCCGGAGGTCAGGAAGCTCCTGATCAGGGCGAGGGCCCGGGGCTCGAGCCGGAGCTTGTCCGGGTTGATCTGGCCGCCCGGGAGGACGAGGGCGTCGTAGGATGCCGAGTCGACCTGCTCTAGGTCGGTGTCGACCGTGACCTCCCGGCCCCAGTCGGTCTTGTCCCAGCCGCGGATCGTGCCCTTGCTCTGGCGCGATTGCGGGGCGGCGACGGTCACCGCGGCGCCGGCCTCGGCCAGCTTGGCCTGCGGGACGGTCAACTCGCTCTCCTCGAAACCGTCGGTGGCGAGGATCAGGATCTTGGCTTGGCGGATGTCGGGCATGGTGGTCTCCGGTCGGGGGATCTGCCCGGCTAACGGAGGCTCGTGCCGCCCGTTCCCGCGGCCCTCCGCCGCCCGGCCGCGTCCGGGAGCGGACCCCGGACCGGTGATCGGAACCCCCGGGGAAGGCGGCCCGTTGGTCCCCATCCCAACCATCAGGAGTCGCGTCATGGCCAATCCCGGCCTTCCCGAGCCCACGCCCGGCGACCTGCCGCCGCCCCCGCCGACGCCCGAAGAGGAGCCCGATATCGGCCCGACCGGCCCGCGCACGCCCTATCCGGTGAACGATCCGGGGATCGGCGAACCCGGCGGTCCGGGCTCCGAGCCGGACATCTTCCCCGGCACGCCGACGGATCCCGGGACGCGCATGTGACGGCGCCCGCGACGGCCGAGCGCCCGGCCGTCAGTGACCGCCGTGCGAGGTCCGCACGTCGCGCGGGGCATTGAGGATCTCGGAGAGGCTCGTCACGACGTGGCGGGCCTCTTCGTCCGTCAGGCGGAGCTGGAACGGCGGCAGAGCGCCGGCCTGCAGGGCGACCACCGCCTGGCCCTCGTCGTCGGTACCGACCTCGATGGCCGACGACGTCACGTCGAGCATGGCGACCTCCTCGTCGCCCATCTCGTCGGCCATGTCGGGCTCGTCCGTATCGTCGATCGCCGTGAGGAGTTGCCCGACGGCGCGCACTAGCGCCCGGGCGGCGCGGGCATCCATCACCACCGCCGTCGCCTGATCGTCCTTCTGGAAGGAGAGCTGGATGTTCGCACCGTCCAGCGAGACCGAGATGCCTGCCATGTATCGTCCAGAGCCACGCGCCTTAACTGCTTGAGCGCATTCCGTATATGCATCGTGAATGCCCGGAATCACAGGGGGCGGTGCCGCTCGGCCCCCTCCCGATCCCGGCCTGCGACGCAGATGATACGCCGCCCATGCCTTGTTGCGGCCGCAGCCTGCGCCTAAATACGTCCTCGGGGGGCTTATCCACCGAGGCTGACGCTGTTCAAGGTTCAGCGACTCGCGCCCCGCCGCACTGGCCAAATCCAGAAAGACCGTGGTGCATCACGCGGCCCTCGTGCCGCGCGGATGGCCTATGGACGAACGAGGTACACTACGTGAATACCGGCACTGTGAAGTGGTTCAATGAGACCAAGGGCTACGGTTTCATCCAGCCCGACGATGGCGGCAAGGACGTGTTCGTCCACATCTCGGCCGTCGAGCGCGCCGGGATGCGCAACCTGATCGAAGGCCAGCGGATCGCTTACGAGATCCTGACGGACAAGCGCAGCGGCAAGGACGCCGCCGGCAACCTGCAGGCGGCCTGACCGTCGCGGGTTCCGAGGCGCCTCCCGCGCCCTCAGTGCGCCGAAGTGTGCAACTGAGGATTGCGGGTGGCGCATGAAGCGGCCGCCAGACGCGGTTCCCCCTTCCGACGCTGCCTGCCCGGGCGAGACTGCCAGGGTTCCGGTCGCGTCGGAGGCAATATCCCAGAAACGACGCCGGGCGCAGCCAACGTCCGGTCCAGAAAAGAAAAGACAGTGATGTTATTCGAGTACACACGGCGCCGCGGCGTCCGTTCCCCCGTCACCGATGCCCCGACCTTCCGGGTCGGCAAGCTGGCGCGGGCCAAGACCGCGGACCAGACCGGGGCCGATCTCAGCGACCTGATCGACCGGTCCTACAACTACCACTCCCCGCGTGAACTGCACTGGCATCTCGCCGAGCGTCTCGGGCTCGCGCCCGCCGCGGTGAAGATCCGCGAGACCGCGACGGCCTGAGGCCGCTCGCCGCGGACACGCGGGGCCTCGGCCTCAGCGGTCCCAGGCGGCGAGCACCGGGTCGCGCAGACCCACCGGCGCGGCAAGCAACTCGCCGTGCACCGGGTCAGCGCGATTGTACGGCGTCGCAGCCCCGGAGAAATCGCAGACCACGCCGCCCGCCTCGCGCAGAACGAGGTCGGCGGCGGCCAAGTCCCAGTCGCGGGCATTCCCGGAAATCATCCCGATATCGACCGTCCCGTCCGCCACGCGGGCGAGCCTCAGGGCGAGGGATGGGATCCGCGCGATCACTTCGAAATCCGGGTCCGCTCCGGCGCCCCGGGCCAGGCGGTCGAGCATCGGCTTCGGGCCGGTGACGCGGGCGCCGGGCAGGCTCTGCCTGGTATCGACGCGGATCGGTTCGCCGTTCCGCGTCGCGCCGCGCCCGCGCACGGCCTCGTAATCCGCGTCGCCCACCGGCGCGTGGACGAAGCCGATCAGCGGCTCGCCGCCCGACAGGAGCGCCACCGCGATCGACCAGTCCGGATGGCCCGACAGGAACGCCCGCGTCCCGTCGATCGGATCGACGATCCACACGAGGTCGTGGCCGAGGCGCGCCGGGTCGTCGGCGGTCTCCTCCGACAGCCATGCCGCCCGCGGCACGAGGGCGCTCAGACGCACCTTCAGGAAGGCATCGACCGCGACGTCCGCCTCGGTCACCGGCGAGCCGCCGGCCTTCGACCAGATGCGGGCCGAAGTCTGCCCGCCGAGCCTGAAGAACGGCCGCGCGATGTCGGCGGCCTCGCGCATCACGGCGCGCAGCTCCGGCATCAGGGCGGATACGGCATCGTCGGTGAGAGGCTCTGGCATCGCGCTCCGCGTGGAATCCGTGCGGCCCGCGAGGGCCCCGCCGGCCCGCCCGTCCGGCGGGCGGACGTCCGGGCCCGCTTGGGCTCACCCGGTCGGGCTGAGAAGACCCGGCGCGGAGGATCGCGCGCCCGGTCGCCCCGTTGTACGGCGGCGCCCGCAGCGCCACAAGGATGCTGGTTGATCGATCGATAACGACCGATCTGCGCAAGGAAACGTTGAGCATTCAAGGAAGCATTGAGCATTCCGCAAATGACAGCGCTGTCCAGATTCGCTTAACGACGGCTCTTAAGCGGTGCGGAGGAGTTCGGGTGCGATTTTGCTTGGCATAACGGACGGCCCGACAGGGGTCGCCACTTGCTCCAGGGACTCGGACCGATGAACACTTCCCCGGCCACGGACAAAAGCCACGCAGGACACCCGATGCACGGTGCCGACACCGCGCCCCGCTTCGTCGCTTCGCCGCTGCCGGTGATCGGCCGCACCCCCGGCGCGCGCCGGGCCGTCGGGATCGCGCTCGCCTACGCCACCGAGGACGCCGAGATCGTGGGCGCCGACCGGTTCAGCCTGATCCTCGTCGACGAAGAAGGCGACGTGCTGCAGCGCCTCGGCAGCTTCGAGGAGGACGACGTGGTCGCGTTGTGGCGCGACATCGCGGCTCGGGCGGGCCTCGTGCGGATGATCGTCCGGGAGGACGGCCTCCTCGTCCCGGTCTCCCAGCAGATCGGCCGGCTGATTCTCGGTCAGGTCCGCATCCGTCGCCGCCACGCCGGTCTCGGCCGCCGTCGCCCGCGCTTCCTGGCCCGCCGCAAGACCGGCCGGCTCCCCGCGCGCCCGCAGATCTTCCGCGGCGAGAACGAGATCATCGCCCGCACCTGAGGGCGCCGACGGCCCTTAGAACAAGTTGCGCAGCAGCGCGTCGGCGGTGAGGCCGACGAACAGGATCAGGCCCGCATCCCGGTTCGACCGGAACAGCGTGAGAGCCCCGCGCCCGTCGCGCTCGCGCAGCGACAGGACCTGCCAGGCGAGGTGCCCGGCGAAGGCGGCGACCCCCAGATACCCGACGAGCCCCGCTCCGGCCCCGCGCGCGGCCAGCACCACGAACAGGGCGGCCAGCGCGTAGCAGAGCCCGACGGCGAGCCGCACGTGCCGGCCGAACATGCGGGCCGAGGAGCGGATCCCCGCGATCTCGTCGTCCTCGATATCCTGCACCGCGTAGATCGTGTCGTAGCCGATCACCCAGCACAGGGCGCCCGCGTAGAGCAGGAGCGCCGGCGGATCGAGGCGGGCGAACACCGCGGCCCAGCCCATCAGAGCCCCCCAGGCGAAGGCCAGTCCCAGGATCGCCTGCGGCAGCGGCATGACCCGTTTCATGAACGGGTAGATCGCCACCGGCAGCAGCGAGCAGAGACCGATGATCACCGCCTCCGCGTTGAACTGCAGCAGGACGGCCAGCCCGATCAGGGCCTGGATCACCAGGAACAGGGCGGCGTGGCGCGGCCGCACCTGGCCCGAGGGCAGGGGGCGCAGGCGCGTGCGCTCGACCTGCGCGTCGAGGTCGCGGTCGGCGATGTCGTTGTAGGTCGAGCCCGCCCCGCGCATCGCCACGGCGCCGATCAGGAAGAGCAGGCAGTGCCAGGGGTCGGGAAAGGCCTGGTCCGCGGCGATCGCCGCCAGGGCGGCCGACCACCAGCAGGGCAGGAGGAGGAGCCACCAGCCGATCGGCCGGTCGATCCGGGCCAGGCGCAGGTACGGGCGCCAGGGCCGGGGCGCCCGCCGGTCGACCCAGTGCCCGGAGACCGCGTCGGCCGGCCGCCCGTCGTCAAACACCGTGCCGTTCATCGGTCGGATCTCCGGTCGTCCCGCACGTGAGTCCCCCGCCGCTGCCGAGGGGGGACCCGCGCCGGATCCGCGATCCTCTCAGACGATCTCAGAGAGCGCCCTGCGGCAGCTTGAAGCTTCCGGTCAAGCCCGGGCCGCCGAGCAGCCCGCCGCCGCCGCCGCCCGCCTGGGCCTGCGCCTGGGCGCGGGCCTGCGCCTCCATCTTGGTCGCCTGGGCGGCGACGCTGCAGATCTTGGTGCGGATGCCGCTGACCTTCACGTGGTCGGCCTTGAAGCCCTCGGCGAAGGAATCGGGGATCGAGCACCATTCCTTGTTGGCGGCGATCCACTTGATGCCCTCCGCGCCGTTGGACTGGAGCTTCCCGAACAGGGCGCAGGCCTCCTGCGGGGTCATCTTCTTCTTGGACTGCGACGCCGCATTGGCGCGGCCGACCAGAGCCTTGCGCTCGGCCAGGGTCTTCTGGATGGCACCGCATTCCGGTGCCGCGCTCTGCGCGAACGCCGCCGTCCCGAACAGGACGGTGCCGACCAGCACCGCCGCCCCCAGCTTCAGACTCCCCTTCGCCATTCCGCGACTCCCTCGACGCCCCTGCCGGATCCGCGAGCGGCCGGCTCTCTTCCGTTCCGTTGGGTTCGCCATAGGATTGTGGCGTCATTCGAGCGGCAAACCGGCTGCGCCATGCACCGGTGGACTGACTGCCGAAAACCGGGGCTCGTAACCATTCGGCAACACTTTCGGTCGCGGTCCCCGCGTTGACAGGCCCGCCGGCCCGCGCGACCACGCCGCCATGCCGGCCTATGACTTCACCGCTCCGCGCCTCCACGTCGCGGCCGATCTCGCGGCGGGGGTGATTCTGCCCCTCGACCGGGCTCAGGCGAACTACCTGCTCAACGTGCTGCGCCGGGGGCCGGACGATCCGGTCCTGGTCTTCAACGGCCGCCACGGCGAGTGGCGCGCCCATCTGGTCCAGACCGGGCGCAAGGGCGCCGACCTGCACGTCGCCGCGCAGACGCGTCCGCAGCCCGCGGGCGCCGACCTTCATTACCTGTTCGCCCCGCTGAAGAGCGCGCGCCTCGACTATCTCGCGCAGAAGGCGGTGGAGATGGGGGCCGGGACGATCCGACCGGTCATCACCCGGTTCACGCAGGGCGATCGCGTGAACATGGACCGGCTGCGGGCCAACGCGGTCGAGGCCGCCGAGCAGTGCGGGATCCTGGCGATTCCCGATTGTCCGGAGCCCGAGCGCCTGCCGGCCGCACTCGCGGGCCTCGCGCCCGGGCGGCTTCTCGTGTTCTGCGACGAGGACGCGCCCGTGCGCGACCCGATGGCGGCCCTGCGGGCGGCCGGCGACCCGCTGGCGCCCCCTCCGCTCGCCGTGCTGGTCGGTCCCGAAGGCGGCTTCTCCGAGGAGGAGCGGGCGCTGATCCGGGCGCGGCCGAACACCGTGGCGCTCTCCCTGGGGCCGCGCATCCTGCGGGCCGACACCGCCGCCGTCGCCGTGCTGACGCTGGTGCAGGCGGTGCTCGGCGACGCGCGCTGACGCGCGCTGACGCGCGCCGCCCCGATCCATGTGTGCCCGCGCACATGGAATGACCGCGCCGGTCGATTGTTTCCCCGGATCAGACGTGAAGCGGCGCGCCGGTCGAGACCGCCGCGTTGTGGGTTCACGGCGGCTCGATTATGTCCCGGATCGGACGCCGCCTGCGCCGCGTGCTCATCGGGGTCGGGGGCGGGTGTCCGCCCGGATCCCGCTCGCGAGAGCGGGTTTGTACCGGGTGGATCCGCCGGAGCAGTCCGGCGCGCCCGTTCCCAGGCACACGTCAGACGCACGGGCAGGCAGCGCATGGCGCGCGACAGCAACGACACCACGCCGCTCACCACGCGCGCCGAACTGATCGAATGGTTCGCGGCGGGCGAGAAGCCGCGCGCGCGCTTCGCGATCGGCACCGAGCACGAGAAGATCCCGTTCTATCGGGAGACCCGGGCGCCGGTCCCCTACGAGGGGGACCGCGGCATCCGGGCGCTCCTGGACGGACTCGCCCGTGAGACCGGCTGGGAGCCGATCCTCGATCTCGGCAACATCATCGGCCTGTCGGCGGAGGCGGGCGGCGCGATCTCGATCGAGCCCGGCGGCCAGTTCGAGCTGTCGGGCGCGGCGCTCCCCGACGTGCACGCCACGGCGGCGGAACTCGCCACGCACCTCGCCGCGGCGAAGCGGGTGGCCGATCCCCTGGGCATCGGCTTCCTGACGCTGGGCATGAGCCCGAAATGGCGCCGGGACGAGACCCCGGTCATGCCCAAGAGCCGCTACCGGATCATGGCCGGCTACATGCCGAAGGTCGGGTCCCTCGGTCTCGACATGATGCTGCGCACCGCCACCGTGCAGGTGAACCTCGACTTCGCCTCCGAGGCCGACATGGTGCGCAAGATGCGCGCGTCCCTGGCGCTGCAGCCGGTCGCGACCGCGCTCTTCGCCAACTCGCCCTTCACCGATGGCCGGCCGAACGGCTTCCTGTCGCGCCGGTCCGAGATCTGGCGCGACACGGATGCCCACCGGACCGGGATGCTGCCCTTCGCCTTCGACGCGGGGTTCGGCTACGAGGCCTACGTCGACTGGCTGCTCGACATGCCGATGTACTTCGTCAAGCGGGGCGACACCTACCACGACGTGTCGGGCGCCTCGTTCCGCGACCTGATGGCCGGCAAGCTCCCGCAGCTGCCGGGCGAGTTCGCCACGGTCTCGGACTGGGCCAACCACGCTTCCACGGCCTTCCCCGAGGTGCGGCTCAAGCGCTTCCTGGAGATGCGCGGCGCCGATGTCGGCGGCCCCGGCATGATCGCCGCCCAGGCCGCCTTCTGGACCGGTCTCCTCTACGACGACTCGGCCCTCGACGCGGCCCTCGACCTCGTGAAGGGGTGGAGCCTCGCCAACCGCGAGGCCGCCCGCGCCACGGCGCCGCGGCTGGGGCTCGCGACGCCGGTGGCCAATACCACGCTCGGGGCCGTCGCCGCCGAGGCCCTGGCGATCGCCCGCGCGGGCCTCCGGGCGCGGGGCCGCCGCGACGCCGAGGGCCGGGACGAGGTGATCTACCTGCAGCCGCTCGAGGCCGTCGTCGCGGCCGGGCGGACGCGGGCCGAGGATCTCCTCGCCGACTACGAGGGGCGCTGGGGCGCCTGCGTGCGTCCGGCCTTCACGGAATGCGTCTTCTAGCATCCGGCTGAGCGGCTCACGCCGCCCGCGCGAATCGCCGTTGGAACGTGCTAATGGAACGTTCCGACATGGCGCGACGCCCGGGGAGAGGCCGAATCATGACCCGCATCATCTCCGTCATCCTCGCCGGGATGGTTTCCGTTCCGGCGGCCGTGAGCACGGCGCGGGCGGCCGACCTGGCGCCGTTCCAGGGCTCAGGTCCGACGCCGGGTCGCTGGCACACCGGAGCCGGCGGCCGCATCGCCGGCACCGTGGCCGCGCGGGGGCGGCCGCAGTACAGCTACTACGGCGAGTACGGCTATCCCGCGCCGTTCGGCTACGGTTACGCCTACGCGCCGGTCCCGAGCCGCGGCTTCGAGTACGGCTACAACGGTCCCCGCTATGTCTGGACGGCGCCGGACAGCTATTCCGGACCCGCCTTCGGCTATCACGTGTGGTGAGGACGCCGCTGGCGCCGGGGCGCGGCGGTGCCTAAGACCGCCGGGCCGGCATCCGCGCCGGTTCGGGAGCTTCCGGCGTGCGGGACGAGGATCCGGACTGCGTCGACCTCAACCTGAGCGGCCTGAAATGTCCGCTCCCGGTCCTGCGCACCCGGAAGGCGCTGCGCGGCCTCGCTGCCGGCCGGACGCTGGTGGTGACCTGCACCGACCCCTTGGCCGCCCTCGACATCCCCAACCTCGTGCGCGAGGAGGGCGCCCGCCTCGACGCCGCCGAGCGCCTGGACGGGCCGCCCGCGGGGCGCCTGCGCTTCCGCATCACCGTGTCCGCAAGGCCGCCGCATTCCTGAACGATCCGTCGGGCTCCAGGAGCAGGGCGAGATCGGAATGGCACCACGGATCGGGGGCGTGCGCCTCGTACATGACGGTTGGGCGCGCTACCTCGTCGCCGAGGTGATGCAGGAGGACGGGAGCCGCATCACCCGGGAGATGGAGGATCACGGCCGGGCGGTCGCGGTGCTCCCCTACGATCCGGAGCGGCGGGTCGCCACGCTCGTCTCGCAGTTCCGGGCGCCGGTCCTCTACTCGGGCGGGCCGCCGAGCCACATCGAGGTGCCGGCCGGCCTCCTCGACGAGGGCGCCTCCGAGGACGAGGCGCGGCGCGAGGCGATGGAGGAGACGGGCCTGCGCCTCAGCGCCCTCGACTTCGTCGCCAGCGCCTGGTCGATGCCGGGGATCTCCACGGAGCGGATGGACCTGTTCCTCGCCGCCTACGGCGAGGCCGACCGGACCGGCACCGGCGGCGGTCTCGCCGCCGAGGGCGAGGCCGTGGCGGTCCACGAGATCCCGCTGCCGGAGCTGGCCGCCATGGGCCGCCGCGGCGCGATCACCGACATGAAGTCGCTGACGCTGCTCTTCGCGCTCCAATTGCGGCGGCCGGACCTGTTCGCGGAGCGGCGCTGAGGTCAGCCGGCGCGCCGCCGGAACTGGTCGCGCGCGGCGAGGCCGATGAAGCGCCACGACTTGATGAAGTAGCGCCGGAACAGCCGGCGCGGCGCCTGCAGGAACCGGTAGATCCACTCGAGGCCGAGGCGCTGCATCAGCCGCGGGGCGCGCGGCAGGAACCCGGCGGCGACGTTGAGGGCGTCGCCGACGCAGAAGACCACCGGCTCGCCGAGCGTCTGGCCGTGGCGATCCACCCAGATCTCGGATTTGGGCGCGCCGACGCCCATCACCAGCAGCGTCGTCCCGTGGGCGCGGATCCGCTCCGCCAGGGCGCGGCTGTAGGCCGCGTCGTGCTCGAAGCCGAAGGGTGGCACGGCGCTCGTCACGGCGCCGGGCGGAAGGCCCGCTGCCTGCAGCCGGGTCGCCAGCGCGTCCGCCGCGTCCTGTCGGGCGGAGACGAAGAAGACCCGCCGCGCGAAGGCCGGCGGGTCGGCCAGGACGCAGCCCAGGAGGTCGTGGCCGGTGATCCGGTGAACGGGCTGGCCGCACGCCTTCCGGGCCAGCCAGACCAGCGGCATCCCGTCGAGGGTCCGGGCCGCGGCGCGCGCGTAGGCCTCGCGGAACGGCGCGTTCTCGCTGAGCTGGACGATGTGATCGACGTTCGCCGTCACGATCATGCGCGGGCGGCCGTCACGCCGGGCCGCGACGTCGGCCACGAGGGTCGCGGCGGGACCGGTGTGAAACCGGTAGCCGAAGAGTTCGACGGTCGCGCCCGTCTGCGGCGATCCGGACGCCGCGGGGGCCGGGGCGCTCACCGTGTGTGCCTCCCCGAGGACCGGATCCATAGCGCCCAGGTAGAGGCTGATCTCGCCGATGTCACGCATCGGCGGCCCGGAAGCTCGCGGCCGGCCGGGTGGCGGCGCGCAGGCTGCGGCGACGGTCGCTGTCGGCGCCGAGCAGCAGGGCGATGCCGCCGCCGAGCAGCAGGCCGAGGACGAGCGCCACCGGCAGGACGATCTTGGGGGAGGGCGGGAAGGTCCGCTGGCGCGCCGGGACCGCGGCCGAGATGATCCGGACGTTGGTGGTGTTGAGCCGCTCCTGCTCGCTCGCCTCGCGGGCGCGCTTCAGATAGGCCTCGTAGATGCCGCGGCGGGCGTCGAGGGTCCGCTCCAGCTCGCGCAGGCCGACATAGGCCCGGTCGCTGGACGCGGTCTCGTTCTTCACCCGGTCGAGATTGGCCCGGATCGCGGCCTCGCTCGCGGCGGCGCGGTCGTAATCCTTCTGGGTCGTCTCGATGATCCGCTCCTTCTCGCGCTGGATCAGGCGCTGCAGGTCGCGCTGCTGGGCGTACTGCTCGGCCATGGCCGGGTGGCGCTCGCCGAGGCGGGTGGCGAGCTCCGCGGTGTTGCGGGACAGCGTGGCGTATTGCTGCCGCAGGGCCTGCATCTCCAGACTCTGCAGCATTTCGGGAAGGGCGGTGCTGGGATCCGACGAGCGCATCCGGCGCGCCTGATCGAGGCGCGACTTGGCCTCCGCGGTCTTGATGGAGGCGGTGACGAGCTGCTGGTTCAGGTCGCCGAGCTGCTGGTCGGTGAGCAGGCGGCCGCTGGCGGCCACGAGCTTGTGATCCTCGCGGTAGCGCACCACGGCGCTCTCGGCCTGCTCGACGTCGCGCTTGAGGCTGTTGAGCCGCCCCGCCAGGGCGTCGGAGGCGCGCCGTGCGGTCTCGGTCCGGGCCGCGGCCTCCTCGGCGAAGTAGGCGTCGCCGACGGCGTTGGCGATGCGGGCGGCCTTCTCGGGATCGCGCGACTGAACGGAGACGTCGATCACGAAGGTCCGCTCGGCCCGCCGGACTGTGAGCCGGTTCTGCAGCGTGTCGAGGGCCGTGAAGACCGGGTCGCGGCTCGCCGGCGGGGGCAGCATGCCCAGCGCGCCCTTGATCCAGGTGAGGGTCGGGTTGTTGCCGTCCGGCAGCACGAACTCGTCGTCCTGGTCGAGGTGGAGCTTGGCGATCACCCGGCGCAGGACGCTGTCGGACTGGATCACCCGCACCTGGCTCTCGGCGATCGACACGCCGCTGTCGGCCTGGGGCTGGCGCGCGTTCACGTCGTTCTCGACGACGCGCAGGTCGCTCGGATCCACTAGGATCTGGATGCTCGACGTGTAGCGGGGCGGGATCAGGCCGAGGAGCGCCACCGCGACGGCGACCATGAACAGGCCGCCCAGCACGATGAAGCCGCTGCCGCGCCACAGCCGCCGCAGGATCACGCGGCCGTCCGTCGGCGGCGCGACCTGCGGCAGCACCATCCGCACGGGCCGTTCGCCGCTCATCCGCGTCGAGAAGTCGAACATACGCCTCGCTCCCTGACCTGCCTCGGCGGAGACCGCCGCCCGTCACCCGCCCCGTCGCCCGTTCCCTTTCTGACCAGCTCCGTGCCGATCTGGAACAGGTGCCCGCCCGAGGCGCTGCCTTCTTCGGGAGCCCAGCAATCAACATACCGGACCAGTAGTGTCGCCCCGATGCGGCACTTGCTTCAGGAAGCTGGCAGATATCGCTTACAGATGCAGTCCTGACTGTCACGACAATCGGGCGTGAAAAGTTCCCGATTTGTTGGGGACTACGCAGGCCGCCTCAGGCGGTGCCCGCGTGTGCGACAATTGACTCCAGCGCATCGTAAGCCGCGGGATCGCCGGCCAGGAAGCGCCGGAAGCGCGCGCCGTCCTCGGCTGCGATCGCGTTCCAGCGCGCGACGTTGGCCCGACTCATTCCGGCGGCGCGGGCCAGGGCGCCGTCGCGGATCCAGCCGGCGAGGGCGCCCGCGGCCGCGTCGGGCTCCTCCGGCCGGATCAGCAGGGCCGACGCCCCCAGGACCTCCCGGAACACCGGGTCGTCCGGCGCCACCACCGGAAGGCCGCCGTGCTGCACCTCCAGCAGCGGCAGGCCGAGCCCCTCCGCCTTGGAGGTGGAGACCAGCAGGTGGCACGACCCCGCGAGGGCGCGCAGCTCGGCGTCGGCGAGGTACCCGTGGCGGTGCAGGAACGGCGGCGGTGCGTCCAGGAAGGCGTGCTGTCCCCAGCCGACCCGGCCGACGAGGTGGAGCTCCGCCGGGATACCGGCACGGATGAGCGCCGCCGTCAGCGCGAGGGTCGCCGGATAGTTCTTGCGCGGCTCGATGGTGCCGATGGCGAGGATGCGCAGCGGCCGGCCCGGCGCGTAGGCAGCCGGTCCCGGCAGGTGCGCGAGCCCGAAGGCGTCGCGGACGGGGGGGCGCAGCAGGGCGACGCGGGCGCGTCGGGCGCAGAGCGCGCGCACGTCCGCCCCGGTGGTGCGGCTGTTAACGAACAGGTTCGGGCACCAGCGCAGGGCCAGGGCGAAGCTGGGGCTCATGTAGAGCCGGCTGCGCAGGCTCAGATCCTCCGTCCGCGTGAGCAGGAAGGTGTCGTGGACGTAGAGCAGGCAGCGCGACGCCGCGACGGCGCAGAGCGGCCCGGGCGGGAAGCCCGGGAACAGGAACAGGGCGTCCCGATCCATCAGCGCCCGCGCCGGCAGGCCGAGCTGCTGCGCGGCGACCATGCCGGGCAGGGAGCCCGCGGTCACCGGCCGCACCGCGTGCGGGGCGAGCCGGTCCGGGGCGAACAGGTCGAGGGTGACTCGCTCGATCCCCGTCACGTGGGCGCGCAGATGGGTCTGATCGAGGTAGATCCGTCGCCGAGTCGGCGCCGCCCGCGCGCCGCCCGCATTGTCGCCGGCCCTGTCGCCGCGGGCCGTCACGTCTGGCTCCGGCGCAGCGCGCCGGCGAGGTAGAGGCACCGGCGCACGAGGAGCGGCATCCGACGCCCGAAGACCATCTGCTTGGCCCGCCGCAGCCGGCGCACGAGCGGGCGCGAGATCGCCGGGACGGTGCCGGCCGCGCCCGCCCGCAGGTCCGCCGCGAAGGGGAAGTGCCCGAGCATCCCGGGGGCGAAGCGCGGGCCCGTCGGGGCGCTCGGCAGACCGTGACGCCGGAAGACCGCGTCCAGCGACAGCGCGGAGGCGGCCGGGCTGTAGCGGCTCTCCAGGGCGATGCGCGCGAAGGCGCCGAGCCGCGCGCGCGCCTCGCTGTCGCCGACCAGCGCCGCCAGCGCCTCGGCGAGGGCGCCCGGCCGCACCGGTACGAGGCGGCCCGACACGCCGTCGATCACGGCCGAGGTCAGGCCGGAGGTGCGGTAGGCGAGCGTCGGCACCCCGCACAGGCCGGCCTCGATCGGCGTCTGCCCGAGGGTCTCGTGACGGCTGGCGGTGACGTGGAGGTCGCAGGCCCCGTACCACGCGGCCAGGAGCGCCTCGTCGGCGATGAGGCCGGGCGCGTACAGGTTCGCGACGCCGAGCCGGGCCGGGTCGTCGAGCCGGCCGACCGCCACCACGCCGACGCCCGGGCCCGCCACGGCCTGGAGCGCGGCCCGGAGATCGGCGAAGCCCTTGTCGGGCCCGTCGACGATGACCGAGGAGACGAGGATCAGGACGTCGTCGGCCGGCAGGCCGAGCGTGCCGCGCAGCGCCGCGCGATCGCCGGGCCGGAACACGGCGGTCGGGAAGGCCAGCCGCACGGGCTCGATCACGCTGCCGGGCGGGGCGAGTTCGCGCGCCCGCGCCAGCGTCCAGTCGGAATTGGCCAGCAGCCAGGGCGCGGAGGGTCGCGTCGGGGATCCGGGCGCGGCGCCGGCGAGCACCGCGCGCTTGCGCTCGTGCATCCCGGCGATCCGGCCGGGCGCCAGCTCCGGGTACTCGTCCGGGCCGGGGCAGGCGGCGTCGCAGCCGGAGGCGGCGCGCCCGCAGTCGCGGGGGTGGGCGCACCGGCCCGTCAGGGGGAAGAGGTCGTGCAGCACGAGGCCGACCGGACCGCGCCGCGCCAGGCGGCCGACGACGTCGAGGCTGCGGGTGGCGCCGTGCAGGTTGCCGGCGAGGACGAGATCGGGGGCGGCCGCCGCGACCGCGGCCTCCGCCTGCGGGAAGTCGTCGCGCCACTCGGCGGCCTCCGGGCGTCCGCTCAGCGTCACCTCCGCGACCCGGTGGCCCGCGAGCGTCAGCGCCTCGGCGAGGCGGCGCTGGGCCACGCCCGCGCCCCCGCGGGTTCCGGTCCCGGTCAGCGACACGATCGACAGGCCGGCGGCGGGCGGGGGCGGCGGCGCGTCGAGCCTGTGGAGCAGGATCGGGCGGCCGATCAGGCTCCGCCGATCGGCGGGGATCGCCGACCAGGCGGAGGCGGCGTCGAGCGTCCCGTCGGCGTCGAGGATCGCGTGCGCGAGGGCGTCCCGCCGCCAGAGGATCCCGCCGTCCGCGGCCCCGGGGCCGTCGAGGCCGCGGACGGCGTCGTCGAACAGGACGCGCAGCCCCGCCACCGCGTCGGCGCCGGTGAGCGCGGCCTCCAGCGCCAGGGCGGTCAGCGCACCGGGCGCGAGCAGGTCGCCGGCGCGGAGCCAGAACAGGTGCTCCGGATCGGGAACCGACAGGATGCGCGCCGCCGCGGCGCGGCCGGCCGCCGGGTCGAGCAGGTCGTGCCGCAGTTCCGGGTAGCCCTGGCGCAGGACCGACGCGACGGTCTCGGCGAGCGCGGCACCCGCGCCGGCCACCGTGACGACGCGGATCCGCGGCCACGGACGCCCGTCGGGGAGCGACGCGGGACGGGCCGGCGCGCCGGCGCTGCGCCCGAACGGCCAGCCGGCGACGCCGTGGGCGGGCGGTGACATGTCTGCGGCGTCGGTCACGGCGGCTCTGGCGGCGGCTCGGGTCTCGTGCGGGGCGGCAGAGTGGACGGGAAGGTTGAAGATTGCCTCTCGGGGCGGGCGGCCCGTCAGGCCGCCACGCGGATCCGCGCCGGGCCGGCCTCGATCCGGCCGATCCGGGCCGCCGCCGGGTAGCCGGCCGCCCGGATGCGCGCCAGGATCGCGTCGGCCCGGTCGGCCGAGCAGGTCACCAGCAGCCCGCCCGAGGTCTGCGGATCGGTCAGGAGATGGCGGCGCCACTCGGGGAAGTCGGCCGGCAGGTCCACGGCCTCGCCGAACGCCGCCCAGTTGCGGTGCGAGGCGCCGGTGACCGCGCCCGCGCGCGCCAGCGCCTCCGCCTGCGGCAGCAGGGGAAGGGCGTCGGCCTCGAGGGTGAGCGTGAGGCCGGCGCCGCGGGCGATCTCCAGGCCGTGCCCCAGGATGCCGAATCCGGTCACGTCGGTCAGGGCGTGCACGGCGGGCTCGGCGGCGAGATCGGTCCCGATCCGGTTGAGCAGCGTCGTGGTCGCGATGAAGTCGCGGTAGCCGGCCTCGTCGAGGGTCGCCCGCTTGATCGCCGCCGAGTAGACCCCGACCCCGAGGGCCTTGGTGAGCAGGACGGCGTCCCCGGCCACCGCGTCGGCGTTGCGCCGCACCGCCTCGCGGCGGCAGGTCCCGATCACCGCCAGACCGTAGATCGGCTCCGGTGCGTCGATCGAGTGGCCGCCCGCCACCGGGATGCCGGCCGCAGCGCATTGCTCCGCGCCGCCGCGCAGGATCCGCGCGACCACCTCGGGGTCGATCTTGCCGAGCGGCATCCCGAGGATCGCCAGCGCGAACAGCGGCCGGCCGCCCATGGCGTAGACGTCCGAGATGGCGTTCGTCGCGGCGATCCGGCCGAAATCGACGGGGTCGTCCACCATCGGGGTGAAGAAGTCCGTGGTGGCGATGAGGCAGGTGCCGTCCTCCAGTTCCCACACCGCCGCGTCGTCCGCGGTCTCGTTGCCGACGAGGAGCCGCTCGAACGGGCCCGCCGCCGGCTGCTGGGCGAGGAGCTGGCGCAGGGTGGCCGGATCGAGCTTGCAGCCGCAGCCGCCGCCGTGGGCGAGACTGGTCAGGCGGGGGGCATCGCTCATGGCCGAACTCCGTTCTGGATAACCTGGGGTCTTCGCGGGGTCTTCGCCGGGTCTTCGCGGAGTCAGTAGCGCGTCGTCACCGCGTTGAGCCAGTCCGGCGAGGCCGCGACGGCCGCGGCCTCGACCCGCTTGTCGAGGCCCGTCAGCACCAGCAGCCCGAGCACGACCATCACGGCGCCGAGCGCGGCCTTCGCGGCCCGGCCGGCCGCAGCGAGGCCGCCGCGCCAGCGCAGCAGCGCCTCGCGGGAGACGAGGCCCAGGAGCATCAGCGGGGCCGCGGCGCCGATCCCGAAGGCCAGCATGGTCAAGGCGACGCCCCCGAGATGCTCGCCCCGCGCCGCCATGAGCGAGGCCGCCCCCAGGGTCGGTCCCACGCAGGGGCTCCAGGCCGCGCCGAGCAGCAGGCCCACGGCGAACTGGCCGGGCAATCCCCCGGAGCCGACGCCGCCGAAGTGGTCCTCCGCCCAGGCGCCGACCGGGCCGGCCGCCGTCGCGACCCGGGCCTGGAGCCGCGGCAGCATCAGCACGACGCCCAGGAGCGCCAGGAGCACCGCGCCGGCGCGCCGGAACACGTCGCCGTCGAGCCCGACGGTGAAGCCGATCGTCGCGACGAACAGCCCGATGGCCGTGAAGGCGATGGCGAGGCCGGCCGCCAGAGCCGCCGGACCCAGGCGATGCTCGGCCGCCGCCGTGCCGAGCACGATGGGGATCAGTGGCAGCACGCAGGGCGAGAGCACCGAGAGCAGGCCGGCCAGGAACGCGAACCCCACCGTTCCCAGCATGCCCCGTGCCCTCCCGCTGGCGCCTCGCCCGACGAGGCTTCGACCCTGGCGCGCGGGCCGTCAACGCGCCAGGCGGACGCGGGCCGGCGGGAACAACGCGGCCGCGCGCCGCTTTCGGCGGCAGTCCGGCGGCGTTGCCGGGCGAGGCGCCGAGGAAGGCGCCGAGGAAGGCGCACAGGAAGGCGCTGAGGCGAGGCGGAGCGGACCGGTGACCATCTTCTTCACGGGCGACACGCATTTCGGCGACCCGCGCGCGCTGCGCTTCGATCACCGGCCCTACCCGGATCTCGAGGCCCACGATGCCGGCCTGATCGCGGCCTGGAACGCGACGGTCGCGCCCGGCGACACGGTCTGGCACCTCGGCGATTTCGCCCTCGGGCCGAGCGGTGACCGGATCCGCGCGATCCTCGCCGGACTGAACGGCGAGAAGCACCTGATCGTCGGAAACAACGACGGGCCGGACACGCTGACGGCGCCCGGCTGGGCGTCGGTCCGGCACTACGCGGAACTCGCCGTCGAGGGGCGGATGGTGGTGCTCTGCCACTACGCGTTCCGTACCTGGAACGGCATGAGCCGGGGCGCGCTGAACCTCCACGGCCACAGCCACGGCAAGCTCAAGCCGATGCCGAAGCAGTACGATGTCGGCGTCGATCCGATGGGTGCGGCCCCCGTGCCACTCTCCGCAATCCTGACCTCCCGACTGCGCCGGAAGCGGTGATTCGGGGCGGAACTTTCACGTCAGCTTCACTGTTTCAGCGGACAGAGAAGGAGTGGACCTGAGCCGCTCCGAGAAGCCCGGCAGGACCGCCCGCGGATCTGCCATCACAAACCGTGTGTGAGTGTTCCCGTGAGTGCCAAGTTGGTCACTCTGACCCGCTGCCTCGCCAGCCTCCTGGCAGGCCTCGCCCTGACTTCCGCCGCGTCGGCCCTGCCGTCCTGCATCGAAGCCCAGCGCAAGGTCGACGAGGCGAACGCCCTGCGCTTCCAGGCGCGTCAGGAAGCCCGCCTGGGCAACCATGACCGCGTCTGCGACACGCTCGACGAGGTGGGCGACCGCTACGACGATGCCCGCGACGCGTTCGAGCGATGCGGAGAGGGCGTCGTGGCCATCGACCTCCGCAGCGAGCTGCGGGGTCTGCGGATCGCCAAGAAAATCAACCGCTGCGACTGACCGGGTGCGCGATCGCACCTCGGCCGTCCCGTTCCTGAAGCATCACCCCGATACGCGCGACGCTGGTCGCCGAGAAGGTTCTGCGCCGATGACCCCCGCCACGCTCTCGAACGACATCGAGCCCACCGTCACCCGCACCGGTCCGTCCTTCGCGGCCGCCCTGTGCGGTTTCGTCAGCACCACCGTCGCCACGACGATGCTGCTCATGCTGATCGGCACGTTCTGATTACGGTGCGACCGACCAGAATCTCTGGCGGTTGAACAGCATCTCCTGGGAGCCGATCTTCGGGGTCGGCTCCGTCCTCCGTCCGCAATCGGGCTCGGCCGGTTTCGTGACCGCCGCCAGGGTCGCCGGCGCCACCGGCACGAGGCCCAGTCGGGACTGCACTTCGGGTTGCCGTGCCGCCGCGATGGTCAGCACGCAGGCGATCAGGCCGCCGGCAACAGTTCCGAGAACGAAATTCAACATCGGGGTTGGGGTCCGAGGGCCGGTTCCTTTCGGCCGCACAGCGTCGTCGATAACCAACCCGGCGGCATCATGGCGGATGCGGCGCTCACGCGCTTTTAACTCCTGATCTGCGACAGCTACGCGCTAGCTTGCCTCAGTGGCAGGCCCGACGACGGGGCTGGACCGCCGATGAACTACGCCGCCAACGCCTACGCCAAGACCTCCCACAGCGCGCTGTCGCCCCGCGAAGCCGAATCCGCCGTGCTGCTCAAGGCGGCGCAGAAGCTGATCGGCGCCAGCCAGGGGCTCGCCAGCGGCGACGCCGGGCGCATCAACGAGGCCCTGTCGTTCAACCAGCGGGTCTGGACGCTGCTGACCTCCGAGGCGACGTCCGCGGAGAACCCGCTCCCCGCCGACGTGAAGCAGGGCGTCGGACGCCTGGGCGTGTTCGTGCTCCAGAGCTGCATCGACACGATGATCGCTCCCACGCCGGAGAAGATCGCCACGCTCGTGTCGATCAACAATCACATCGCCGCCGGCCTGCAGGGCAATCCCGGCTGAGGCCGCGTGCCGGTCAGCGAGCCGCCGCGGCGTCCGGCACCTCGGCCGGCGATTCGGCGCCGGCCGCCTCCCACTCGACGAGCTTGCGGCTCAGCTTGAGCGACCGGTAATACTCGCCGGCCTCCACCGCCTCGGCGATCGCGGCGATCTGCCCGGCGGCGGCCGGCGCGAGTCCCAGCAAGTCCGTGGCCTGCCGGAAGAACAGGTCGATGCCCTGCGTCGGGTCGTCGGCGAGGTAGATGACCGTCAGGGTCAGGTGGAGACGCTTGCAGGCCGTGTCGGCCTCGCTCTCCGTGATGATCTCGCTCTCGCGCAGGAACTTGCACTGCGTCTCGATCAGGAAGGTCGAGCGACGGTCGCCGTTGCGGAGCAGCGCGCCGTTGATGATCAACCGCTCGAACGGCTTGAGTTCCAGGCGCAGGGGCATCGGGTGTTCCTTTCTAGAAGACCCGGCGATCTCATTCGCGAACCGTTAACGTTTCGCGAATGTCGGACGGCGGCGCCGCCGTTGCCGCGGGTTGCCATGATGGTAAACTCAGACAAATTCCGGCCGGGCGAGCCACGTCGAGGAGGATCGATGACGGCGAAGGGCGATCAGCGCGCGCGGTATCCCAGCCTCGCCGGCAAGCGCGTCCTCGTGACCGGCGGTGCCTCGGGCATCGGCGAGGGGCTGGTGGAGGCCTTCGTCGGGCAGGGCGCCCGCGTCCTGTTCTTCGATATCGCCGACGACGCGGCCCGCGCCGTGGTGGCGCGCCTCGCGCCCGGCGCCGCGCACGCCCCGCTCTACCGGCGCTGCGACCTGACCGATATCGAGGCGGTCCGCGCGCTGGTGGCCGAGGCCGACACGGCCCTCGGCGGGCTCGACATCCTGATCAACAATGCCGGCAACGACGACCGCCACGCTCTCGCGGACGTGACGCCCGCCTACTGGGACGACCGGATGGCGGTGAATCTGCGCCACCTGTTCTTCGCGGCCCAGGCGGCGGTCCCACCCATGCGCCGCGCCGGCGGTGGCGTGATCCTCAATTTCGGATCGATCAGCTGGCATCTCGGGCTGACGGAGATGCCGCTCTACCAGACCGCCAAGGCGGCGATCGAGGGCATGACCCGGGCGCTCGCCCGCGACCTCGGCCGCGACAACATCCGGGTGGCGGCGATCGTGCCGGGCAACGTTCAGACGCCCCGCCAGGAGCGATGGTACTCGCCGGAGGGCGAGGCGGAGATCGTCGCCGCGCAGTGCCTGAACGGTCGGATCCAGCCGGCCGACGTCGCCGCGCTGGTCCTGTTCCTGGCCTCGGACGATGCCCGGATGTGTACGGCCCACGCGTACTTCATCGACGCGGGCTGGCGCTAGGACCGGCGCCGGGCAACCAAGCGGCCGGGCAAAAGATCGGCCGGGCGGAGGCGTCGACGGCGCTCCGGCCCGGCCCGCTTTCCTGCCTCAGTCGCAGGTCTCCTTCTTGACGGTCTTCGAGTCGCCCATGTCGTTCTCCTTGCGCACCGTCTTGGTGACGCAGCCGTCGCCGTGGTCGTGGACGGTCACGGACTTCGACTCGGAGGCCGGGCGGTCGACGACGACGGCCGGGCGGTCGCGCTCGATCACCGTGGTCTGGGCTTGCGCGGCGGCGCCGAGGCTCAACAGGGCGGCGGTCGCGAGCAAGGTCATGCGCATGCTGAAACTCCAATACCGATTTCGGTAGCGGATAACGGCAATGCCAGCTTGGGCGTTCCGCGGCGTGTCGCGTCCTGAGGCGGGCCGAACCCGTAGAGAACTTGGCTCGGCCCGCGCGCCGTTCGGCATGAGGTGCAGCCGGAGCGACGGCGCCAATGACCGCGGAAGCCGACCCGTTGCAACCCCGGCGAACTACGTGCGCGGCGCGGCCGGGTCTCAGCCGCCGGTCATCGGCGGGAAGAAGGCGATCTCGCGGGCCCCCGCGATCGGCGCGTCCGGCTTGGCGTGGGCCCGGTCGATCGCGGCGCGGACGACGCCGGCATCCTCGAAGGCGTAGGCGTATTCCTCGCCCCGGCCCCGGAGCCAACCGACGAGATCGGCGACGGTGGCCACCTCCGGCGGCGGCGCCAGCTCCTCCTCGGAGCGGCCGATCCGCTCGCGGACCCAGGCGAAATAGACGAGCTTCATCGCATCACCGTACCGGAGACAGGGCAGGGACCGCGCGTCCCGGAGACGGATCCCTCAGCGCGGATCGTCGATGACGTGCTTGATCCCGGCCCGCATGTAGTCCCACCCGGTCCAGAGCGTGAGCGCGGCGGCGAGCCACAGGAGCGTCAGGCCGATCGGCTCGGTTCCCGGGAGCACCGTCTCGCCCGCCGGACCGGCCACCAGGAAGCCGAGGGCCAGGAGCTGCACGGTGGTCTTCCACTTCGCGATCCGGCTGACCGGCACGCCGACCTTCAGCTCCGCCAGATACTCGCGCAGGCCGGAGACCAGCACCTCGCGGCACAGGATCACGATGGCCGCCCAGATATTCGAGCCGACGATGGTGTGGTCCGCCGCCAGCATCAGCAGGCACGCCGAGACCAGCAGCTTGTCGGCGATCGGATCGAGCATCCGGCCGAGCGCCGAACTCTGGTGGTAGGTGCGGGCGACGTACCCGTCGAGGTAGTCGGTGATCGCGGCCGCGACGAACACCCCCAGCGCCGTCCACCGCGCCGTGTGGGATTCGGGCCAGAACAGCAGCGCGACCATCACCGGCACGGCAACGAGGCGCCCGTAGGTCAGGCAATTCGCGAGCGTCCAGGCCGGCGACCGTCGTCGGGGAAGGACGGCGTTCATCGGAGGGGTGAAATCAGAGTGGGCCCCGGGCGTCAACGCCCCAGACTCCGCCTCGGCCATCGCGGCCGGGTTCTCAGGCGCCGGCATGAAAGAAGTCGTAGACCGCCCGCGCGGTGGCGGCGTTCACGCCCGGGGTCTTGGCCAGATCCTCGAAGGCGGCGCGCTCGATCGCCTTCACGGTCCCGAAGTGGTGCAGCAGCGCGCGCTTGCGGCTCGGACCGATGCCGGCGATCTCGTCCAACGGATTCTTCACCATCTCACGCTTCCGCTTGGCCCGATGGCTGCCGATGGCGAAGCGGTGCGCCTCGTCGCGGAGCCGCTGCACGAAGTAGAGCGTCGGGTCGCGCGGCGGAAGCTTGAAGGGTGGCCGCCCGGGCACGAAAAACGTCTCCCGGCCCGCATCCCGGTCGCGGCCCTTGGCGACGCCGACGAGCGGCACGCCCGCCACGCCGACCTCCTCCAGCGCCGCCCGCGCGGCGTCGAGCTGGCCCTTGCCGCCGTCGATCAGCACGAGGTCCGGCCAGGCCGGGAACGCCTCGCTCTCCTCCGCCGGGGCCGGCACCGGCTCCGGCACGCCGCCCTCGGCGGCGGCCACGGCCGCCTCGCGCTCCGTGCGCGGCGCCTCCTTCACGAGCCGCTTGAAGCGCCGCTGCAGCACCTCGCGCATCATGCCGTAATCGTCCCCGGGGGTCAGATCCTCGGACTTGATGTTGAACGTGCGGTAATGCGCCTTCATGAAGCCCGTCGGGCCGGCGACGATCATGCCGCCGACCGCGTTCGTGCCCATGATGTGCGAGTTGTCGTACACCTCGATCCGGCGGGGCGCCCCGTCGAGCCCGAAGGCCTGGCCGAGGGCGGCGAGGAGCTTGCCCTGCGAGGCCGTGTCGGCGAGGCGCCGCGCCAGCGCCTCCTTGGCGTTGCGCTGGGCGTAGTCGACGAGGTTCTTCCGCTCGCCGCGGCTCGGCCTGTGAATCTCGACGCGGTACTCCACCCGGCTCGACAGGGCCGCCGCGACCAGCTCCGCGTCCTCGATCGCGTGGCTCGTCAGCACGGTCCTGGGGGCGGGCTTGTCGTCGTAGAATTGGCCGATGAACGAGCCCAGCACCTCGTCGGGCGTCATCGTCCGGTCGGCCTTCGGGAAATAGGCGCGGTTGCCCCAGTTCTGGAAGTTCCGGAAGAAGAACACCTCGATGCAGAACTGGCCGGCCTGCTCGTCGAGGGCGAACACGTCCGCCTCCTCGACGCCCTGGGTGTTGACCCCCTGCACGCCCTGGATCGCCGACAGGGCGGCGATGCGGTCGCGGAACCGGGCGGCGCGCTCGAACTCCATCGCCTCGGACGCCTCCTGCATCTCGGCGCGCATCCGGTCCTTCACGGCGTTCGACTTGCCGGCGAGGAACGCCCGGGCGGAATCCGCCATGGCCGCGTAGTCGTCCGCGGCGATCTCACCGGTGCAGGGGCCGGAGCAGCGCTTGATCTGGTAGAGCAGGCAGGGCCGGGTGCGGTTCTCGTAGTAGCTGTCGGTGCAGGTGCGCAGCAGGAAGGCGCGCTGCAGGGCGTTCACCGTCCGGTTCACCGCCCACACGCTGGCGAACGGGCCGTAATAATTGCCCTTCCGGCGCCGGGCGCCCCGGTGCTTGACGATCTGCGGGGCGGGGCCGTCGTCGGTGACCAGGATGTAGGGGAACGACTTGTCGTCCCGCATCAGCACGTTGAAGCGCGGCTTCAGCTGCTTGATCAGGTTGGCTTCGAGGAGGAGCGCCTCGGTCTCGGTCGCCGTGGTGACGAACTCCATCGCCGCCGTCTGCGAGATCATCCGGGCGATGCGGTTCGAGTGCGCCTGGCCCCGCGCGTAGGAGCCGACCCGCGCCTTCAGGTTCTTGGCCTTGCCGACGTAGAGGACGTCGCCGCGATGGTCGAACATCCGGTAGACGCCGGGCGAGGACGGCAGGGTCGACCAGAATCGGCGGATCACCTCGGTTCCGGCCTGGACGGCGCCCGGCTCGAAGTCGAAATCGATCTCCGGCGCCTCCGTCTCGGGGAGGCCGGCTTCCGGCTCGTCGGCGGCCTCGTCCCGCTCGGCGTCGCGGCCGTCGTCGAAGGTGTCGGGGGGCAGGTCTGAGAGGGCTCTGCGGCTCATACCGCAGATCTAAGCGTTCCGGACCGCCAGGGGGACCGGGGCGGCGACAAAAATCGCGCGCCCGGTCGGCTCGATCAGTCGAACAGCGAGTCGATGTCGCTCTGGTCGACGTGGCCGATGTCGTGGTCGAGCTTGGGCCCGTTGAGCAGCGAGCTCTCGTCGTCCAGGGAGGTCGGCACCGGCATGACGGTGATGAGCTCCTTGAAGCTGTCGAGTTCCGACCACGTGGCGATGAGCCGGTCGAGATGCTCCTCGATGAACTTCATCACGCTGACGATCTTGGTGATCCGCTGGCCGGTCAGGTCCTGGAAGTTGCAGGCCTCGTAGGCGGTGATCACGCGCTCGAGGATCACGTCGACGTGCTGCTTCGTGCCGGGCGGCAGCGTCGCGGCGTTGAGCATGCCGGCGTGGCTCTCGATCTCCTCGATCGCGCCGAGGAGCTGCGTGGTGGCGCGCTCCGTCGAGTCGACCACCGCGTCGAGCTCGTCGGCCGCCCGGCGCATGCCCTTGCCGGTGTTCTCGGTCCGGTGCAGCGTCGCCAGCTCCGACTTGGTGCGGGTGATCGCCTCCTTCATCACGTCGAGCTCGGTGCGCATCGCCAGCGCCTCGTGCAGCTCGCGGCGGCACGACTCGATGGTCTCGCTCGCGCTCATCTGCGTGACGCGGCGCAAGTCCTGGATGGCGTTGAAGATCTCCTCCAGGCGCTCGCTCGAGGCGGACGCCCCGGGTCCGGGAGGGGGAGCCGCGGGAAGCCCGAGACTGTCTTCGATGCGATAGCGCTTCTGGGTCATCGTCCGGGCGTGAGCGTTCGGGTTCCGTCGCCGCGACTGTCTACCATAACGGTTAGCGGACTGTGACTGCCGAGCTTCTTACCGCCGGCCCCCTGCGCCTGGGGGCCCAGGGCCCCGTCGGGGCTTAACCGCCGATTCACGCTGGTCGCGACGGGCCGGGGACGGGCCGGGCCGCCCCGGCGATTCACCACGTTCGTTCACCGGATTCGGTAAAATTCGACGGGATCGTTCGCGGGCCGGGAGCACGGGCACCGGCTCGGGAGCATGCGACGATGCGGCGTTCAGTCCGTCTGGGAATGGGGGTGGCCGCGGCCGCGTTCGTGCTGTGCGGCCCCGCCCGGGCGCAGCAGGCGCGCTACGCCGAGGGCGGCTACGGCGGCGGCCTGATCGAGTATCTAGTCACCGGCAGCGCCGGCGGCGCGCCCGGGCGCGGCTGGCCGCAGCGCGCGGCGCCGCAGCAGCGCGTCGCGGCCTATTCCGGCGAGCTGGTGCCGGTCGAGCCGGAGCCGGCGCAAGGTTACGGGCAGGCGTACGGGCAGGCTTACGGCCAGCCCTATGGCCAGGCTTCCGGCGCCCCTCAGCCCTACGGTGCGCCCCAGGGAGATCCGGGCCGGATCGGCCGCGCGGTCTCGCCGGAGTACCAGCGCCAGGAAGTGGCCTTCACGGGGCGGCAGAAGCCCGGAACGATCGTGATCGACACCGCCGGAAAGCATCTCTACCTGGTGCAGGCCGGGCAGCGCGCCCTGCGCTACGGGATCGGCGTCGGCCGCCCCGGTTTCGCCTGGAGCGGGCTGAAGACGGTGAGCCGCAAGGCGGAGTGGCCGGACTGGACGCCGCCGGCCGAGATGCTGGCCCGCCGTCCCGACCTGCCGCGCCACATGGCCGGCGGCCCGGAGAACCCGCTGGGCGCCCGCGCCCTCTACCTGGGTTCGTCGCTCTACCGGATCCACGGGACGAACGAGCCCAACACGATCGGGCAGTCGGTCTCGTCGGGGTGCATCCGCATGATGAACGACGACGTCATCGATCTCTACGAGCGCGTGCCGGTGGGGACGCGGGTCGAGGTCCTCTGAGCGGCCGACGCGGCCCCGGTCGCGGATCGGACCTTCTGGATACGAGAAAGGCCCGGCCGCGCCTGACGCGACCGGGCCTTCCGCTGCCTATCCGGGACGATCAGGTCCAGTCGCTGTCGTCGCCGCCGCCGAGGTCGCCGCCGAAATCACCGCCCGGATCGCTGTAGCCGGCGTCCTGGAAGCTGCCCATGTCGCCGCCGCTGTTGTCGAGGGCCGAGCCGAGATCCTGGTTGCCGCCGTCGCCGTAGTAGTTGTTGACGACGGTCTCGCCCCCGCCGCCGAGACCGGCGGCCGCGGCGCTGCCGAGGCTCGAATGGCCGCCCGCGAAGGCGTTCGACAGGGCGCTGCCGAGGAGCATGCCGCCCGCCGCGCCGGCCGCCATGGGCAGGGCCGTCGCCATGAAGCCGCCGCCGCGCGCCGGCGCCTGGGGCTGGCCGCCCCACGGGCCGCCCTGCTGCTGCGGGTAGCCGCCCTGCTGCGGGTAACCCTGCGGCGGGCCGCCCTGGTTGCCCCAGGGCTGGCCGCCCGGACGCGGCTGGCCGTAGCCCGGCTGGGGCTCCTGGCGCTGCTGGCTGCCGCCGCCGAAGATGCTCGACAGGAAGCCGCCACCCCCGGAGGACTGGGCCGGAGCCGCCTGGCTACGAGCTTGCTCCAGCTGCTGGTTGAGGCTCTTGATCGCCTCTTCCTGCACGTAGATCAGCTGCGCCATCGCGTAGGGCGCGTAGGGCTGCGCGCGGAGCTTGTCGGCGATGAAGCGCTCCGCCTCCGCGTCGCGGGGCTGGGTCTGCGCCTGCTCCAGCCGCTGGAAGATTCCCGAAATGACGTCGCGTTCTTCGCTGTTCATGGAGTCGTCCTCCTCGAATCTCACCCGCGGGCCCGAACGCGCCGCATGGCAGCTAGGACATGGGTGCGCGGCGACGCTTTGTCAGGGGGATTGCGAAAACTTCATCCGCCTATCCCGAAACGCGAGAAGCCCGACCTGCCGGCCGGGCTTCCTGCATGCCGAGTGTAAGGCGCGGCCGCGGCCGCGCCGACGCGATCCTAGAACGTGCCGAACTTGTAGTTCAGGCCGGCGCGGACGACGGCGAACTGGTCGTCGCGGCGGCCGACGCCGCTGTAGACGACCGGGAAGTTGTTGGCGGCGTTGATGACGAACGCGCCCTGGTTGCGGGTGCCGCGGTCGAGGTTGACGTACAGGCCTTCGACCTTGAGCGTCACGGCCGAGGAGCGGAAGAAGTTCAGGAACGAGTCGGTGGGCAGGGCGTACTCGA